>NZ_CAXPXK010000032.1:0-24104 GCF_964221125.1 Alloalcanivorax sp. | reverse complement strand
CTACAGGGATGTACTCGTGGCGTGTCCTGGACGGGCCCACCCGATCCCGGTGCGGGCTTTCTGGAGAGAAAGGTCTCTGGGATCCTGCCGGGGCTTAGCCCCTTTCGCGGGCAGGGCCCGCTCCCACAGCCCGCTGCTACAGCCGCCACCGCGTCAGCGGCGGCGCTGGATGGGCATGCGGCGGCGGATGCGTTGCTCGGTGGTCAGGTCCGAGAAGTCGTCGGCCTCGAACAGATCGGCGCCCACCGGCGTGTCGTCGTTGCGGTGGAACAGCTCGATCAGCATGGCGCGTCGGTCGGCGCGCAGCTCCCACATCAACACCCCCATCATCAGAAACAGCACCACCGCGAACGGCAGCGCCGCCACCAGGCTGGCGGACTGCAGTCCGCGCAGGCCGCTGGCCACGATCAGGGTGATGCAGATCGCGGAGATCAGCACGCCCCAGGTCAGGCGCTTGTAGAGCGGTGGGTTGAGCGAGCCGTGGTCGGTCATCTGCGACACGATGTAGGAGGCGGAGTCCGCCGAGGTGACCAGGAACACGAACAGAATCACCATGGTGATCGCCGACAGGAAGGTGCTGTGCGGCAGCACCTCGTACATCATGAACAGGCCGTTGGCGACGTTATCGGACACCGCGCCGGCCAGGTCGACGCCGCCGTTGAGCTGCAGGTCCAGGGCGGTGGTGCCGAACACGGCGATCCAGGCGCAGGCCAGCAGCGGCGGCACCAGCAGCACGCCGAGCACGTATTCGGTGATGGTGCGGCCGCGGGAGATGCGCGCCACGAAGGTGCCCACGAACGGTGACCAGGCGATCACCCAGGCCCAGTAGAACAGGGTGAAGCGGTTCATCCAGTCGGATTTTTCGAACGGCGGGATGTTCAGCGCCATGTTGATGAAGTTGCCCAGGTAGTTGCCCAGGCCGTTCACGAAGTTATCCAGGATCAGCACCGTCGGCCCGGTGAACAGCATGTAGCCCATGAAGCCCAGGCACAGGCCCATGTTCAGGTTACTGAGCAGGCGGATGCCCTTGTCCAGACCGCTGTAGGACGAGGCCATGTAGCACAGGAACATGGCGCCGAGGATGGCCACCTTGCTCCACAGGTTGTCCGGCCAGCCGAATACGGTTTCCAGCCCGCCGTTCATCTGCAGCACGCCCAGCCCCAGCGAGGTGGCCACGCCCATCACCGTGGCGAGCACCGCCAGCACGTCCAGGGAATCGGAAATCAGTTGCCGCTTGGGCAGGTTCTTGGTGACCGGCTCCACCATGGTGGACACCAGCCCGGGGCGGTCCTTGCGGAACTGGAAGAAGGCGATGATCAGGCCGACCAGGGAAAACGCCGCCCACTGACTGACCCCCCAATGGAAAAAGCTGTACTGCATGGCCAGGCTGGCGGCGGCGGTGGAGCCGGGTTTGGCCTGGCCGTGGGGTGGCTCCATCAGGTGCTGGATCGGTTCCGCCATGCCGTAGAACACCAGGCCGACACCGAAGCCGGCGGACAACAGCATGCTCAACCAGGAAAACACCCCGTAGTCCGGCTTGCAGTCCTGGGGGCCGAGCCGGATTTTCCCGTAGCGACTCATCGCCAGCGCCAGCAGGAAGATCACGAACACGAAGGTGCTGATCAGATAAAACCAACCGAAGTAGTGCCCGAGAGTATTGAGGGTGGCCTCGGCCACGTCCCGGAAGCGGTTGGGGACGGTGGCGCCGATGGCCACCAGCACGGCGACCAGGCCGGCGGAGATGAGATAAACGCGGTGTCGTATAAGCATCCGCGTAGCCTAGCAGGCGCCCAAGCCACCGCCACCCCGGGCGGCCCGGCGGTTCGAAAATTATACATTTCGCCACCGGCACAAGGGTGGACGGGAAATATTCAACGGTTGTATAGTTTTTATTCATCAGGTGATGAATAACAGAATAAAAGCAAAAACGGGAGAACAATAATGCGTATAACAACACTGGCCGCCCTGGCGGGCGCGCTGCTCACCGCCGCCCTGTGCGCGGGCCCGGCCCAGGCCGGTTCCTGGCAGGACAACCAATCACTGGGCGGTTTCAATAACGTCCATCTCTATACCCCGGACAGCGATTCCCCGGTGGGCACCGGCAAAGCCCTGTTAGTGGTGCTGCACGGCTGCACCCAATCCATCAACGCCTACAAAACCGCCAATCTGGAAACCGCCGCCGAGGAATTCGGCATGGTGGTGGCGGTGCCGGACGCCATGAACAAGGCCGGCTTCAGCTGCTGGTCCTACTGGCAGGGCACCAAGTCACGCAGCGCCGGCGACTATAAGAATCTGATCGATCTGGCCAACGAGCTCTCTTCGGACAGCGGCCGGGGCATTGATCCCAACCAGGTGTACATCGCCGGGCTGTCGTCCGGGGCCAGCTTCGCCAACACCACCGCCTGTCTGGCGCCGGACGTGTTCGCCGGGGTCGGCGTGAGCGCCGGGCCCAGCGTCGGTACCAGCTCCAGCGGCGCCATCGGCCCCTGCGAACAGGCCGACGTGGAGAGCCGTTGCCGCAATCTGGGCGGCGCCTATCAGAGCGCCTTCGACACCCAGGTCGCGTCGATCGCCCACGGCGACGCGGACACCACCGTGAACACCTGCTACAACCGGCAGAACGCCGAAGGCATGGCGGGCCTGTACGGAGTCAGCGAGCTGGCCGGCAGCACCACCCTGAACCAGGACGGCGGCAGCGCGGAAGAGTACCTGTGGCAGGACGGCCGGGTGTCGATGCTGTGGCTCAACGGTCTCGATCATTCCTGGTCCGGCGGGCAGGGCGCCTCCGGCAGTTATATCGGTAGCGCCAGCATCAACTACGCGCGCTACCTGGGTGAGTTCTTCAGCAATAACAACGCCCGGGTCGACCGCAACCTGGCGCCCTCGCTGTCCCAGGTCAGTGCCGCGCCGGACGGCGACCGCATTCAGGTCAGCGGTTACGCCGACGACGAGGACGGCACCGTGAGCCGCGTTGATATCGTGATCGACGGCCTCGACGGCGGCGGCGACAACCTCACCGCCGGGGTCGACGGCAGCGGGTTCTTTCAGGCCGCCAGCGCGTCCCTGGCCGACGGGCTTTATGCCGTGGCGGTGGTCGCGGTGGACAACGATGACGGCGAGAGCGAGCCGACCGTGGACACCGTGCGAGTAGGTCCGGAGCCGCCGCCGAGCGCGCCGGTGCTCAGTGATATCGGCGTCAGCCTGGACGGGCAGTGCGCCACCGTCAGCGGTGAAGTGGTGGACGAAAACCAGGATCTGGCCAGTGTCACGGTGACCTTTTCCACCGGCGCCACCGCCGCCGATCTCGACGGCGTGCGCTACACCGCCCGCGCCTGCGGCCTGTCCGGCGGCGCCAACAGCGCCACCGTGGTGGCCGAGGACCAGGGCGGCCTGAGCGCCAGCGACCAGATCGACTTCGTGATCGACGCGGGCCAGGTGGCCACCCTGGACCAGCACATCAGCGCCGGTCGTCTGGACTACACCAACTACGCCAACTGCTACCTGGAATACAGCACCGAGGCCTTCAAGCTGAATGAAATCGAAACCGGCGGCCAGTGCCAGTGGCAGGACGGAGACGCCAGCTGCGTGGGGCCGCTGCAGGCCTGTTCCGGCAGTGGTGGTGATGACGGCGGCGACGACGGCGGTGATCCGCCCACCGATCCGGACGACGGCTGCCAGGCGGAAACCACCTACAACTACTACCACAAGACCGCCGGGCGGGCGTACAGCACCGGGAACTATTACACCCCGGATTACTTCGCCCAGGGCAGTGACCAGCCGATGGCCGGCTCCACCTGGGGCACCACCGAGCTGCACAGCACCGACGGCGGCACCGTGTGGCAGGTGGGCGCCTGCCCCTGATTCTCCATCTTGTTGAATTTCCTCCCCTTGCGTACCATCCGATGCGCGCCCGGCCCCGGGCGCGTATCGCCCAGGGGAGGAACGGATGGCGAAGAAACCGGTGGGACGGCCCCGTGGCCGTAACGGTGAAAGCGGCGATCGTGGCGCCGCCATTCTGGATGTCTCGGAGCGGTTGTTCGCCCGTCACGGCTATGACGGCGTTACCCTGCGCACCGTCGCCCGCGAGGCCGGCGTCGATCTGGCGCTGATCAATTACTACTTCGGCCCCAAGCAGCAACTGTTCGACACCGTGTTCCAGCGCCGCGCGCGCATCCTCAACGACGACCGGCTGAAAGCGCTCAACGCCGCCCGCGCGGAAAGCGACCCGGTACCCCTCGAAAAAATCATCGAAGCCTATCTGCGACCGCTGGAAATGGCCCAGGAAAGCGAGGACCAGGGCTGGCGCAACTACTGCGCCCTGCTGGCCTACGTAAACACCTCCCCGGTGTGGGGCCCGGTGCTGATGAGCCGCCACTTCGACGCGCCCATGGAAACCTTCGTGGAAGCGCTGTCCGCCGCCCTGCCCAACACCGAGCGGGCCGACCTCTATTGGTGCTACCACTTTATGTCCGGGGCGATGACACTGACCTTCGCCAACACCGGGCGCATCAACGCCATGTCCGGCGGCCTGTGCCGGTCCGACGACTTCCAGACCGCCTACGACCGCATGATCCCCTTCGTGGTCGCCGGCTTCGAGCGAGTGTGCGGTCGTCTCAACAACCGCTGATCTCTAGGAGCAGGCCTGGTGGGAGCGGGCCTCGCCCGCGAAAGGGGCGAAGCCCCGGCAGGATCCCAGAGACCTTTCTAACGGCAGTACAAACAGCGTCTCTGGAATCCTCCCGGGTGGCTAAAGCCACCCTTTCGCTTGCAAGGCAAGCTCCCACAAACCGAGCTTCGTAGAAAGGTTCGGCACAGCCGCTTGCCCCTGCTGGAGAAACGACGGTCCGCTGTTACTCGGTATCGTCCGCCGGCGGCGCGGGGTCCTCTTCCCGGGGGGCGTCGGACGCTTCCTCTTCTTCCTTGGGCGCCGCCGGCTCTTCCGGCTTGACGCCGTTGTCCTCGAGCGTCTGGTCCGACAGCTCCGCCTTGGCTTCCACTTCCTCGGCGCTCTTCTCCTCGCCGATCCGGTAGGCGGCGAAGCCGGCGTGCACCACCTGGTTCACCGCCATGCCCAGCACGCGGCCGTCGTAGGGCGCGATGATGGCGCTGCCGGTATTGCTGATCGGGTCGGTGACGGTGCCCAGGATCTCCCCCTTGCGCACCTGATCGTTGAGCTCCACCTCGGACAGCAGGATGCCGCCCTGGCCGGCGCGGATCCATTCCGATTCGAAGAACACCGGTTGCGGCGCGCCCCAGAAGCGGCTGGCTTTGCGCATGTCCAGGTTTTCCAACAGCGTCTCCAGGGCCTGGACCCCGTAGTCCACCGCTTCGTCTTCGAGACGGTTGGGGCCGCCGGCTTCCATGGTCACCGCGACAATGCCTTCTTCCACGGCGGCGGCGCGCAGCATGCCGTCGCCCGGCGGGCTGTGCAGCACGGTCATGCCGCCGAAGTGCTTGGCGAAGGCCACCACCTCGGACTTGTCCAGGTCGGCGCGCAGCTGCGGCTGGTTGATGCGCTTCTGGGAACCGGTGTGCAGGTCCACCAGGTAATCGCACTGGCGCACGATGTTGTTGAACAGCGAGAACGCCAGCCGGCTGGCGGCGCTGCCTTTTTCGTGGCCGGGGAAGTAGCGGTTCAGGTCGCGGCGGTCGCTGAGATAACGCGAGCCGTTGCGGAAGCCGTCCAGGTTGACGATCGGCACGCCCACCACGGTGCCGGCCAGCTCGGTGGGTTCCAGCTCGTACATCAGGCGCCGCACCATCTCGATGCCGTTGAGTTCGTCGCCGTGCACGGCGGCGGTGAGGCACAGGCGCGGGCCCGGCTCGTTGCCGTGGGCCACCAGCACCGGCACCGGCGTGGCGATCGAGCGGAACGACTGGTCCGGGGCCCAGTGCAGGGTCTCGAAGGTGCCCGGTTGCACCGTCTTGCCGAGCAGTTCCAGCGGTTTTACGGTGTCGGCGCCGTCCTCTTCCTCGGCTTCGGAGGATGACGCCTCGTCCTGTTCCGGGGCGTCGTCACTGTCGGCGGCGGCCGCCTCGGCGGCCACGTCGTCTTCGCGTTCGTTGGCGGTCACGGTGCCGGCCAGGGCCAGCAGGATCAGAGTAATCAGCGGAATAATACGCGACACGGAAGCTTCCTTTTAGGACCGTTTCATGACTCTCGCTGGGCCAGTTCCTCCCAGCGCGCATAGTGCTCGTTCAGGCGTTGCTCCAGTTCCTGCAGCCGACGCTGGGCGTCGGCGATCTCGTCCTGGGGGCGCTTGTAAAAGTCCGGGTCGGACAGTTCGGTCTGAACCTCGCCCAGCGTCGCCTCCAGGGTTTCAATCTGCTCGGGCAGCGCCTGCAGTTCCAGCTCTTCCTTGTAGGAGAGCTTGCGGCCGCCGCTGTCCTTGGCTTTCGGTTTCGGTTTGCTGGCCGGCGCGGCGAGCTTGCCGGTTTTGACGTCGTCGCCCCGGTTCGGTTCCGGGCGCTGGCGCAGCCAGTCCTGGTAGCCGCCCACATAGGCGTTGGGGTCGCCGCCCTCGAACACCAGGGTGGAGGTCACCACATTGTCGATGAATTCCCGGTCATGGCTGACCAGCAGCAGGGTGCCCTGGTAGTTGACCAGCTGCTCTTCCAGCAGCTCCAGGGTTTCCACGTCCAGGTCGTTGGTGGGTTCGTCGAGCACCAGCAGGTTGAAGGGCTTGGTGAACAGCTTGGCGAGCAACAGCCGGTTGCGTTCGCCGCCGGACAGCGAGCGCACCGGCTGGCGGGCGCGCGCCGGCTCGAACAGGAAGTCCTGCAGATAGCCCATCACGTGCTTCTTGCGGCCGTTGATCTCGACCACGTCGGAGCCTTCCGCCAGGTTGTCGAGCACGCTTTTGTTGCTGTCCAGGGTGTCGCGCATCTGATCGAAGTAGGCCACCTGGAGCTGGGTGCCGTGCTTGACGGTGCCCGCGTCCGGGGTCAGCCGGTCCAGCAGCAGGCGGATCAGCGTCGACTTGCCGCAGCCGTTGGGGCCGAGGATGCCGACCCGGTCGCCGCGCAGCAGGGTGATGGAGAAATCCCGCAGCAGCGGCAGGCCGTCGATGGCGTAGCGCAGATGCTCCGCTTCGATCACCACCTTGCCGGAGTTGTCGCCTTGCTGGATTTCCAGGCCGGCGGTGCCCTGGCGGTTACGGCGCCGGGCGTAGTCCTCGCGCATGCTTTTCAGGGCGCGCACCCGGCCTTCGTTACGGGTGCGGCGTGCCTTGATGCCCTGGCGGATCCAGCGCTCTTCCTGGCTGAGCTTCTTGTCGAACTCGGCGTTGGCGCGCTCTTCGTTTTCCAGCGCCGCCTGCTTGCCGGCCAGGTACTTGTCGTAATCGCCGGGCCAGCTGGTCAGTTTGCCGCGGTCCAGCTCGATAATGCGGGTCGCCAGCGAGCGGATGAAGGCGCGGTCGTGGGAAATGAACACCAGGGTGGCGGAATAGCCTTTGAGGAAGGTTTCCAGCCAGCGGATCGCGTCCAGGTCCAGGTGGTTGGTGGGCTCGTCCAGCAGCAGGATGTCCGGCTCCTGGACCAGCGCCCGGGCCAGCAGCACGCGGCGTTTCATGCCGCCGGACAGGCCGGCGAAGTTCTGTTCGCCGTTCAGGTTGAGCTTGGAGAGCACCGTGTCCACGCGCTGGAACAGCTGCCAGGCGCCGCGCGCCTCGATCTCATTGTTGAGGGTCTCGAAGCGGGCCAGGTTCTCATCCATGCGCTCCGCCTGGTCCGGATCGCCCAGGGCGCGGCTCAGGTGGTCGTGCTCGTTGAGCAGCGTGCCCAGCTCGCCCAGGCCCTCGGCGACCATGTCGTGCACGCTGTGGTCCTGGTCCTCGGGCACTTCCTGTTCCAGGCGCGAGATCATCAGGTTCTGGGTGCTCTCGATCTGGCCGTCGTCGGCCTGCACCTCGCCGGCCAGAACCTTGAGCAGGGTGGACTTGCCGGAGCCGTTGCGGCCCACCAGACAGAGCCGCTCGCCGGCTTCGATGGTGAGGTCGACATTGTCGAGCAGGGGCTGCTCGCCGAAGTGCAGTTGAATCTGTCGCAGCGTGATCAGGGACATGAAAGCGCGTCGTGTTGAAATGAGGCGGCGAGTGTAACATTTACACTATGGCAATTATCGGATTTCCACCCGCTGGATTGGCCCGCTGATCTCAGCGGTCCCCGCCGTCGTCGTCGCGGCCGCGTTCGCCGTCGTGATAGTGGGTTCTGGTCTCTCCATAATGCCCCCGGGTGTCTCCGTGGCGGCCCTTGTTGCCGCTGTCGAACAGGAGACCGTCGGCGGCGGACCTCAGGTGGACGTCAAGCTGGTTGAAGGCGATTTCCACGCCGTGCTCGCGGGCCAGGGTATCGATGGCGCGGTTCAACTCGTTGGTGGCGAACAGAATATCGCCGATTTCCCCGAGATAGACGCGCAACTCGTGATCGAGAGTGCTGGCGCCGAACGCCATGAACAGAATCAGCGGTTCCGGATCCTGCAGCACCCGGGGGTTGTCGGCCGCCGCTTTGGCCAGGACATCGTGGCAAGCCTGCAGGTCGGACCCGTAGGCGAACCCCACTTTAAGGGTGACGCGGGTGACGGTATCGGTGAGAGACCAGTTGATAAGCCGTTCGGTGACGAACGCCTTATTGGGAATGATAATTTCCTTGCGGTCGAAATCGATGATGGTGGTGGCGCGGATGCGGATACGGCTGACGGTGCCCGACAGCTCGCCGATGGTGATCACGTCACCGATGCGCACCGGCCGCTCGAACAAAATGATGATGCCGGAGATAAAGTTGGCGAAGATCTCCTGCAAGCCGAAGCCCAGCCCCACACCCAGCGCCGCGACGAGCCACTGCATCTTGCTCCAGGACAAGCCGAGCGAGCCCAGGGTGATCATCACGCCGATCATGACGATGACATAGGACAACAGGGTGGTGATCGCGTAGCTGGAGCCCTGCTTGAGACTCAGCCGTGACAGCAGCAGCACTTCCAGCAGGCCGGGCAGGTTGCCGACCAGCACGAAGGTGCCGATGCCGATGGCCAGCGCGGTGATCACATCGCCCAGGCTGATCGGCGAGGTGGTGGCGTTGGCGCCGCTGCCTTCGGTGCTTTCCCAGAGCACAATGGTGTTGGTGTAGGAGAACGCATTGATCACGTCCGCCCATACCCAGTAGAGCAGCACGCCGAACAGCACCACCAGGCCCAGGCGCACCAGCCGCAGCGATTGCTGGTTGACCTGCTGCAGGTCCATTTGCGGCTCCTCGACTTCCACCCCTTCCACGTTTTCCTTGGGTTCCGCCTCGCGCTCCGCCACCGCCCGTTTATAGGCCAGCCGCTGGGCGGCCACCGCCAGGCCGCGCACCGCGGTGGCGTCGATAAGGATCACCAGCAGGGCAAGATAGAAAGTGTCGATCAGGCGGCCGGACAGGCGCACCGAGGTGAAGTAGTAGCCGGCCACGATCAACGCCACCAGCACCAGCGGCGCGCCGGCGCTGATCAAGGTGGTCACCGAGCGCAGGGTGCGCGAATAATGCTGGATCGGGTAGGCCAGCGCGGTACGCGCCAGCATCACGCTGATCACCGCCAGCCCGGCCACCATGGTGACCAGGCCGATACGGTCGTTGCTCAACTGCGCCGGCCACTCTTCGCCGAAGGCGATCACCAGCGTCATCGGCACCATGGTCAGGCCGATGATCAGCAGGCGCCGGCGCAGTTGCCGGTTATTGTCCTCGGTCCAGCGGAAATGGCGCTGGGCGATGCCGTTGCGCGACAGCAACCGGTAGCACAGCTCGAACACCAGCCAGATCAGGGCGATCTTCGCCAGCGCCGCGCCCAGCACCGTGCTCAGGGTGCCGGGCTGCACCCACAGCCCCCAGCCCAGCAGGCTCAGCACCAGCGGCCCGGGCACGCAGAGCAGCGTCGTGTAGATGATCGCCAGGGGCGTGTGGCGCTGGCTGTCCCGCTTCAGAAAGCCGATATCGCCGTTCAGCGACTTGATCCGTTTACGCAGGCGCGGGCGCACCAGCCACAGGGCGCCGGCCAGCACCAGCGGCAGAAACAGCCATTGCCACTTGCTTTGCAGAATGTCGGTGGCGTTGGTGACCATGCGCCGCCACGGCATGGTGTTGATCTGGTCCGCCACCTGGCCGGGGAATTCGGCGAACCAGGCCAGGGACAGCGGCTGGGTGCTGGGCATCCAGAAGGTCTGTTCGGAGATGATGTCGTGCAGATTGCGGGTCAGCTTGTCCAGTTGCTCCTGGGACAGATTCAGGCGCACCAGGATATTGAGCTTGCGGCCCAGCTCCTGGTCGAGCTGATTGAGCAGGTCCACCCGGTTGTCGATCAGGCGTTGCAGGCCGTCGCGCAGCTGCGCTTTTTGCTGATCGTCCAGGCCGCTGTCCTCGGGCAGCTTGAGATCCCGGTTTTCCAGTTCCTGCAGGGTCTGGCGGATGTCGAACTGGGCCAGGCGCGCCTCGGTGATCTGTTTGTCCAGGCCTTCCCGGGGCGTGAACTGCGGCAGGCTTTTCTGCTGCTCGTAAAGAATGCGCGACAACAGCAGGCTGCCGTCGAGCATCTCGATCTGATCGTTGACGGTGCTGGAGAGCGAACGGGCGCGGTCCAGCTGGGTCTCCGCGTTGATCACCTCGCGGATCAGGTTGTTCACGTCGCTGGCGGTGTCCTTGAGCTGGTCACGCACCGCCTCGTTGCGCTGCCGCGCGGTGTCCAGCAGTGGATGACTCACCAGGCTTTCCGGCAGGTCGAGCTGGTCGTCGCCGATTTCCGCGCTGAGCGACTCGCCGCGGCGCTCGTTGATCATCGGCTGCAGGACGTCCAGCCGCGTCTGAATCACCTCGGTCTGCGCTTCCAGCACCCGTTTGCGCAGGCGGGCCAGCTCTTCCAGGGTGCTGGCCACGGACAGCTCCTGGTTGCGCAGTTCAATGCGCGTTTCCAGCGCCGCCAGTTCGGTGCGCAGCCGGGTGGTTTCGGCCTCGGAGAGGGTGTCGTTTTCCTGGTTCAGACGCCGGCGGATTTCGTCGGTGCGGGCCAGGCTGTCGCTGATCGTGTTCTGGGCACGCTCGGGCAGGGTTTGCGCGCGGGTCAGCTCGCCGCTCACCTTGGCCAGGGTTTGCTGGTTTTCTTCCAGCGCTTCCAGTTGCTGGCCGAGTTCTTCCACAAGCGCGGCAAGGGATAGGTCCTGGTAGCGGGCGCGCCAATCCAGCTCGGCGTCCTGGCGCGCCTTGGCCAGCTGCTCCTGAAGACGGTTGCGGTCCACCGGGGCCTGCCGTCTGCGGTCGGAAAGCGTGTCGATCTGTTCCCGGTTGCTGTCGATCTCGCGGCGCAACGTCAGCGTCTGCTGCAGCTCTTCGCGTTCCGGGTCCTCGTCGGCGGTATCGGAGGGGCCGTTACCGCCGTCGCCGGATTCGCCACCGTCACCGGAGAGCTGTTTCTCCAGGTCGCCGATACCGGGCAGTGAGAACGCACCGGTCTGCGCCTGGGCCGCCGCCATCGGCAGCAACGCGAGCAACAGAGCCAGTGGTAACGAACGGAACAGTCTGATCAATACAGCCAACACGGAAAGCGCCTTTGGTTTTTTGCAAGCTTAGCAACGGCCGGGGTCCCGGCATAGCCGCCGCCGTCATTCCGTGATCAGCAGCCCCGCCCGTCGGTGATCTCGGCGACGCTGTCCGCCACGTTGTCGTCCTCCGGCGCCAGTTGCCGGGCGCGGCACACCGCCTCCCGGGCCTGGTCCGGCTGGCCGCTGTCGCGCAGTGCGTAGGCCAGGTTGTTCCAGGCCGGCGCCATATCCGGGGCGCGCGCCACGGTGGCCCGGTAGGCGCGCAGGGCGGCGTCGGTCCGGCCATCCTGCCAGAGCGCGTTGGCGTAGCCGAAACGCAGCCGGCCATTGTCCGGGAAACGCGCCACGGCGGCTTCCCAATAGGGCAGCGCGCCGGTCTGCATCGGCGCCAGCGCCTGCAACAGCGGTTCCGGTTGCACGCTGTCCGGCAGGTCGCCGGGCGGCAGCAGCACGAAACCCCAGTAGCGGCCCCGGGCCCAGGTGCGCAGGAAGCGGTTCCAGCGGCTTTCCGTGGCCTGGTCGGTGCCGCTGTGCAGGATAATGCGCTCACCGCCGTCGCGGTAGCCGATCACCACCGCATAGTGCCACAACGGCCATTGCGGCAGCGCCAGGTTCTGCAAGACCAGCACCGGGTGGCCGGCCTGCACCTCCTGGATCAACGCCGTGGGCGTGTTGATCGGATAGGCGAGCAGGCCGCGGGCCCGGCCCGCCGCCACCAGCTCGATGCCCAGCGCGCCCTGACGCTCCGGCAGCCAGACTTCGTCGACCAGTTCGGTCTTGTCGCCGGGCAGCCCGTTCCATTGCAGCATCATGCCCAGGGCGGCGGGGCCGCACTGGTAGGCTTCCTGGGGAATAAAGGGCACGTCCAGCCGCTGCTGCGGGCGCGCGTCGGCTCGTTCCGGCGGCGGAACCGTCTGGCAGGCGGTGAGCAGTAGTAGAAACAGCAAGGCGGCGGCCGGGCGGCCGCCGCGCGGGCAGGCGATCATTTACCCGATCGGATCGATGACGGGGAATACGTCGGTGGCGCCGAGCAGATCCAGCAGCACCAGAATCAGGATAACGGCGAGAATCACACCCACCACGCTACCGCCGGCGGGCATCTGTTCCGCTTTCTGCGCCAGCTGGTTCAGCTCGCGGTCGCTGAGACGACCCAGACGCTTTTCCACGTCGCCGGGGGTGACGCCGTTCTTGGCCAGCACCTTGGCGGCGGCTTCATGGTTCATCAGCCGCATGACTTTGCGTTCGGTGGCGGCCCGCTGCTCGCTGGAAACCATGCCATCGGTCGTGACCATGGCGGCGTGGGCCGCGGGTACGAACAAGCCTTGCGTAAACAACATAACCAGCGCCGTCAGGACGCCTGTAATTTGCTTTTTCATCGACATCGCTCCACTTAAAAAACGTGGCTCAAGGCTAGCACGGCGCGTTCCTGTTCAGGGTTATGCAAGTTAAAGCTTTGTGATCTTTTACACTCATTTCACCAATCACCGCCGCCTTCACGCCGGCCTGTGCCAAAGCCGCCAGGGCGGCGTCGCGCAGGCCCGGATCCACCGAGAACAGCAGGCCGCCACTGGTCTGTGGATCGGTGGCCGCCGCCAGGCGTGGATCGTCGTCGGCGATGTCGCCGTGCTCGCAGCGTGTCAGCACCTGGTCGTTGGCCGGCTTCAGGGTGCTCACCACGCCCCGCGCCACCAGCTCTTCGGTGCCCGGCAACAGCGACAGGCTGTCCAGGTCCAGGCGCGCGTCCAGGTTGCTTTGCTCGCACAGCTCCAGCAGGTGGCCGAGCAGGCCGAAGCCGGTGATGTCGGTGCAGGCATTGGGCGCCAGCGGCGCCATGGCGTCCCGGGCCAGGCCGTTGCTGCGCAGCATGCTGTCGAGCGTGGCGTCCAGCCAGGGGCCGCGACTGAGGTCGTGCATCAGGCCGGCCAGTTGAATGCCGGTGCCCAGGGACTTGGTGAGAATCAGCACGTCGCCGGGCCGGGCGCCGCTTTTATGCCACAGGTCCGCCGGCGGCGCGGCGCCGTTGACCGTGAACCCGGCCGCCATCTGCGGCCCTTCGATGGTATGCCCGCCCACCAGGGTGCAGCGGGCCGCGTTCAATTCCTTCAGCGCCCCGGCCATCAGGCGGTGCAGATCGCGGCTTTGCAGGCGGGGATGGTGGCGCGGCATGCAGACCGTGGCCAGGGCGGAGTGGGGCGCCGCGTTCATGGCGAACAGATCGCTGAGGCTGTGCAGCGCGGCGATGCGCCCGAACAGATAGGGCTCGTCCACGAAGGCGGGAAAATAGTCCAGGCTTTGCACCAGCCGCTGGTCCGCCGGCCAGCGAATCACGGCGGCGTCGTCGGCGTGGTCCACGCCCGCCTCGATGTCCTCGCGGATCACCGGGTCGAGCGCCGCCAGGGCCTCGCTTAACGATTGCGCACCCACCTTGGCGCCGCAGCCGGCGCAGTGCAGGGTGTCGTCCGGGGCGCCGGCCCGGGCGGCGGCGTCCATGCGCGGCAGCCGGCGGTCGAATTTGTCCATGAAGTCCCGGTCCAGCCGGTCCTTCCAGCGCCACACCCAGCCGCCGGCCAGCGCCGGGCCGCCGCCCCGGCTGCCCACGGCGTCACGGCCGCCGGCGGACAGCAGCGACAGGAAACGCCGTTGCGGGCGGTACGGCTCCAGCGGCTGGCCCTGGGCGGCGGCGGCCAGATTGCGCACCAGAATTTTCGCCTGGCGTACCGCGTAAACACCGGCCTTGGGCAGATCGCCGGGAAAGGCGGCGCAGTCGCCGGCGGCGAACACCCGCGCGTCGGCCGGGCTTTGCAGGGTGTCGTTGACGCGCAAGAAGCCCTGGTCGTCGCAGGGCAGCCCGCTGTCCGACAGCCAGGAAGCGGCCCGCACGCCGGTGCACCAGAGCAGAAAGTCGTGCGGCAGCTCGCGGTCATCGCTGAGCAGGCGTTGCGCTTGCACCTGCCGCACCGGTGTGTGGCTGTGCAGGGTCACGCCGCGCGCCGCCAGGCGCCGGGCCATGCGGCGGCGCACGCCGGCCGGGAAGCCCGGCAGCAGCGCCCCGGCGGTGACCAGGCTGACGCCGGCGCGGTCGCCCAGGGCGTGGGCCACCGCCAGCGCCATCTCGGTGCCGCCGGCGCCGCCGCCCACCACGGTGATCGCCGCCGGCCTGTCCCGCTCCGCCAGTTCGTCCCGCAACGCCTGCCAGCGGCGGTGAAAATCCGCCACCGGTTTCACCGCCACCGCGTGTTGCTCGGCGCCGGGCACGGCGGTGAGATTGGGGGTGGCGCCCACGTCCAGGCTCACCAGGTCGTATTCCAGGTGGGTGCCGTCGTCCAGGTAGAGCCGCCGCTGCTCGGGCTTGAGCCGTACCGCGCGGGCGCGGATAAAGCGCGTGCCGGTGGCCTGGCAGAGGCGCTGCAGATCAATGTGCGTCTCTTCCAGACGGTAGTGGCCGGCGACCAGCCCCGGCAGCATGCCGGAATAGGCGCTCAGGCTGTCCGGGGAGACCAGGGTCAGACGCAGCCCGGGCACCGGTTTCATGGCCAGCATGCGCAGCGCCAACGCGTGGCTGTGGCCGCCGCCGACCATGATCAGATCCTGGGTGGCGGAAGGGGTCAGCATGCGGTTCTCCTGTCGGTCATGGCGGTGCGTCTCATTGCTCATTCATTCCACGGGCTGGCCACGGGTGGACAGGCGCAGGCGCCCGCGCAGCCAGCGCGAGAAGGCGTCCACGCCCAGATTCAGGCCGACGGTGGCGAGAATCAAAACCAGGGTGCGGTCAAAGCGAAACTCGGCGACGCTGGAATCAATATAAAAACCCAGGGTATGAATGCCCAGGATACCCAGCACCGCAGTCTCGCGCATGATGATCTCCCAGCGGTAGAGCAAAAAGGCGAGAAAGTTCGGGTACAACCGGGGCAGCACCTCGAAGGCGTAGCGGTTGAGCCCCCGGGGGCTGTCGTCGCGCAGGGTCAGCCCTTCGCTGAAACGGGCGGTAAGGTGCGCGATGATCGCCCCGGTGTGCAGGCCCAGGGCGAGAATGCCCGGCAGCATGGACGGGCCCAGCATGATCAGAAAGAAAAACGCCAGGAAGAATTCCGGCGTGGTGCGCAACACCACCAGAATGAAATGGCCCAGCCCCCGGCTGACGCGATTGCCGAACAGCGGTGAGCGCAGCGGAAACAGCACCAGCGCCAGCAACGCCGTCAGCAGCAGGGCGGCCAGGCCCAGCACCAGGGTGTGCCAGACCCCGGGGCCGATCTGTTCGGACCACAGCGTGCCCAGCCACACCCACAGCTCGGTGACACCGCCGCCGTTTTTCAGCGGCGCGGGCACCAGGTCCTCGGTGACGAAGCGCACCAGCGTTTGCAGGCTGCCGGTCCACACCGGCGGCGCCCAGATCAGCGCGGCCAGCAGGTAGACCGGCAGCAGCAGCGGGCGCAGCCAGAAGCGCAGAGTCAGAATCAGCAGAAACAGCAGATAAAGCAGCGCCGCGCCTTCGCCGTAATGGCCTTCGCGGAACGCCGTCTCCAGGTGAAAGCCCAGGGTCGGCAGGCCGATAAAGCCGAGGATCGCCGAGGCGCGCAGCGCGCACTCCAGGCGGTAACCGGTGTAGGCCTTGCAGGACGCCCAGATCAAAGGCAGGCGGGCATAGAAAAAGCGGCCCAGGCGGCGCCGGTCGTCGGGCAGGGCAACCGCCGGCGCCGGGTCCGCTTCTTCCAGGAATTCGCCGAACACCTTGGCGAAGATGCCGGCGTAGGGCAGGGCGATGGCAAGCACGCCGGTGAGCGTGGACAGGCCGGTGACCTGCATCAGCAGCAGCCCCCAGAACAGCTCGTGGACGGCGCGCACCGAGGCGGCGCCGGCACGCACCGCCCGGCGGTGCCAGAACAACGCCAGCAAAAAGCCGGCGGCGGCGCCCAGGGCGACGCCCTGGAACGCAAACGCCAGGGTGTTGGCCAGGGCCCGGCCGAGCCCCTCGGTGGCCAGGAAGTCCGGGCGCAGCAGGCCCAGGCCCACGCGCATCATTTCCGCGCCCGGGTCGCCGCGGGTGACCTCCAGATCGGCGCAGGCGAACGCGATCAAACCGGCCAGCCCCAGCCAGCCGCTGGCGCGGCGCCAGCCGGCGGCGGTGGTGGTGAAGGTCGGGGCGGGGCGGTTCATGGCAGGTAGAGGCGGTCCAGGTCGTCCAGCGTCAGCGACGCGGAAGGCGCGTCCAGCACCGTCTCGCCCTGGCGCAGACCGATCACCCGCTCAAAGCAGGCCAGCGCCAGGGCGCGGTCGTGCATGGCGACCACGGCGCTGTCGTGGCGGCGCAGGGTATCGCGGAGCAGCGCCAGGCCCTGGTGTTCGTCCAAGTTGGATACCGGCTCGTCGGCCAGCAGCACCGGCCGCTCCGTGAACAGGGCCCGGCCCAGGGCGGTGCGCTGGGCCTGGCCGCCGGACAGCCGGTCGACGCTGGTGAACAGCTTTTCGGCCAGCCCCAGGCTTTCCGCCACGGCGGCGACACTGTCGCGCTGGGCCGCCGTGGGGTGCACCAGCGCGCGCAGATTGCGCCAGGTGCCGAAGCGGTGCAGGCCGCCCATGTAGATGTTGTGGAAGACGCTGAGCATGGGCACCAGCGCCTGCTCCTGGGGGCACCAGGCGCACAGCGTTTCCCGCTGGCGCCGCAGCGCCGCCAGCAGGGTGGACTTGCCGCTGCCGGACGGGCCCAGCAGGGCCACGGTTTCGCCGCGCCGGACGGTCAGATCCAGGGCGGGGAATACCGTCTCGCGGCCGTGGCCGAGCCGGGCGCCCCGGAAGTGGAACAGGGGCGCCGGCGCTTCACTGGCGTTCACTGCGGTTCAATCCAGCAGGCCGATGCTTTCGGCGGTGTCTTCGATGGCCTGGTAGTCATCGTTGTCGGCGGGCACGAAGGCGCTGCGCGGGAAGGCCTCGAGCAGCTCCGGGTCGTCGATCGCCAGCAGCACCTCGGTGACCCGCTGGCTGAAGCCGTCGCCGAAGCGCTGGTCCAGGTCGCCGCGCACGGTCCAGTGGTAGTCCGGGTAGGCGGGGGTTTCCCAGATCACCCGCACCTTGTCGGTGTCGATGTCGCCGTCCGCCAGGGCCTGGTCCCAGACCTGATAGTTGAGCGCGCCGGTGGCGTAGGCGCCGCTTTCCACCAGCGACAGGGTGCGGCTGTGGTCGCCGCTGAAGCCGACCTTGTCGATCAGCTCCTGGGGCGGCGCGCCGAAGCGTTCGCGGAAGTAGTACTCGGGCATCAGCCGGCCGGAGGTGCTGCCCTTGGAGCCGAAGGTGAACGACGGCTGCTCGGCGAAGGCGTCGGGCAGGCGGTCGCCGGGCGCCAGGCCGGTGCGGCTGTTGGCGATGAAGTAGGATTTGAAGGCGGTGTCTTCCTGGCCCTGGGCGATGGCTTGCGAGCCGGGCACCAGGCGCCGGGCCTGAACCCCGGACAGGCCGCCGAACCAGGCCATCTGCACTTCATCGTTGCGGAAGGCGGTGACCGCCGCCGGGTAGGACTTCACCGGCACGTATTTCACCGGCACGCCGAGCGCCTCTTCCAGGTGCTCGGCCACTTTGCCGAAGCGCTGTTCCAGGCGCGACTCGTCCTGGTCGGGGATCGCGGTGAAGGTGAAGGTTTGCGCCGGTTCGCGGGAATCACAGGCGGCCAGCAGCAGCACGGCGCAGGCCGTGGCCAGAAGGGGTTTGATCATTGTCGGCTCCGTTCAATAGGGAGTATTACCGGACGTTATTAGGGCCTGTGTGAACAGGCCCTTCACCGCCGCGTGTCCGGCTATCCGCGGTGGCTCAGGTATTCCATCACTTGCGCCCGGCTGCCCTGATAGAGAATCGGGCCGTCCCGGCGTTGTAGCATGTAATCGTACATGGGGTCGTAGTAGCCGCTCAGCAGTTCGCGGATCCACACCCGGTGGCGCTCCACGTCGCCGCCGTGGCGCTGCTGGTCCAGCGCCGCTTCCAATTCGCCGCGCAGATACTGATGGCGGGCGCCGCCGAGCCGTTTGCGGATGCGGTCGAGGGCGGCGAGCAGCGCCTCGGCCAGCCGCTCGAACGCCTGCGCTTCGCCGTAGTGGCGGCTGTATTCGTCCAGCGGTCCGGTGACGTAGTCCTCCAGCGTCACCCGCACGCGGGCTTCCAGCGGTTCGTCGATGACCACGCGCGGCGACTGGCGGATGCGCGCCTGTAGATCGTCCGGCACATAGCAGCGGCCGATCAGCTTGCCTTCGTCTTCCACCACTACCGGCGCCGGGCCCCGGTGCTGATGCTTGAGCAGGGCGATGGCCAGGCGGTTCTCGAAATCGATCTGGCTGGGCTGGCCCGCCGGTCGGCGGCCGAACGCCGAGCCGCGATGGTGGGCCATCCCTTCCAGATCGATGGCGTCGGTCAGCCGTTCGATAAGACGCGTCTTGCCGCAGCCGGTGCGGCCGCTGAGCACCACCATGGGCAGGTGGCGCAGGTTGTGCTTGAGCCGGTCGAGCAGGAAGCGGCGCATCGCCTTGTAGCCGCCCACCACCAGCGGCACGTGCATGCCGGCCTGGTCCAGCCAGGCCTGGGTGGTGCGGCTGCGCAGGCCGCCACGGAAACAGTACAGATAGCCGTCCGGGTGGGCGCGGTGCCACGCCCGCCAGGCGTCCAGGCGGGCGCTCTTCTTGCGGCCGCTGACCAGTTCGTTGCCGAGATCAATGGCCGCCTGCTGGCCCTGCTGCTTGTAGCGGATACCCACCCGGTGCCGCTCGTCATCGTCGAGCAGCGGCAGGTTGCTGGCGGTGGGGAAGGCGCCCTTGGCGAATTCCACCGGCGCGCGCACGTCCAGTAAGGGAATGTCGCCGAGAAACAGCCCGGCGTAGTCTCGAGTGTCGTCCATGGCGGGAGATTCTAGCAGCCTGAGCGCGCCCTGGCGCTAGCTGCTGTAAGAGCAGGCTGTGGGAGCGGGCCCGGCCCGCGAAAGGGAGCGAAGCTCCCGGCAGGATCCCAGAGACGCTATCGGTGTTGCGCTTCGAGGTGTCTCTGGCATCCTGCCGGCCGGCTAAAGCCGGCCTTTCGCTTGCGGGGCAAGCTCCTACAATGCTCAGGCCGGGCGCAGCTGGCCGGTGAGGTGCGGTTTGACGCCGTCCTTGGCGACCACGCGGAAATCGAGGCCGCCGTCCTTTTCTTCGCGGGCGAACTTCACCGTGGCCGGAATGAACATCGGCACCTTGAACTGCACCGCCACGGTGAAGGCTTCCTCGGGCAGCTCGTGTTGCAGCTGCCCCAGGGCGCGGGCCTTGGACCACATGCCGTGGGCGATCTGGCGCTTGAAGCCGAACAGCTTGGCGGTCAGCGGGTAGAGGTGGATCGGGTTGCGGTCGCCGGACACGGCGCCGTAACGACGGCCGGTGTTGCCGGGGACCTTCCATTCAATGGCGTCGGTGACCGGTTCCGGGGTGCCGCGCGAGCCCTTGTCGGCCTTCACGCCGCTGCCGCCGCCGCGGAAGAAGTTCACCGATTCGCTGGCCCAGACCCGTTCGCCGCCGGTGCTGACCACCGTGAAGATGGAAAACTCATAGCCCTTTTCCACCTGGGTCAGGTTGCCCAGGTAGCATTTGATGTTGAGCTGCTCGCGCTCGGCGATGGGGCGGTACTGGGTGATGCTGTTGCGCACGTGCACCAGGCCCATGGCCGGGAACGGGAAGCCGTCCTCCATCATCAGCGCCATGTGCAGCGGAAAGGCGTGGATGTGCGGGTAGGTGACCGGCAGGCGGCCGTCGTCGCTGAACCCGCAGACCTTGCGGTAGGCGGCCAGGTGCCCGGCGTCCAGGCCCACATCGTTGAGGCGCAGGCCGACATTGGGCAGTTGCGGGTTTTTGCCGGGCTTCACCCGGGCACGCATCACCGCCTTGGCGAAATTGACCGGCATTGCCGGGGCGTGGCGCAGCTCGCGGAAGTTCACGTCACTCATAACAGCGTCCTTGATCTCTCCAATACGGCCGACGCCGCGTGACAACAGCGGCGTCGGCAAATTGGGGACAGTATAGGCAGTGTGAAGAGCGGCCTGGATTGGCCGTATCGCCTGGGGGAGCCCCCGAGCAGGCCTATCGATCCCGGCGGATCAGGTGCGCGGCGGGGTGTCGGAGCGCCACTGGGCCACCCCGAAGTAAATCAGGCGCACCTGTTTCTCCGCCATGATCAGCATCTCGTGCTGGCCGGCGTCGTCGTCTTCGTCCAGCTCCAGCATTTCCTGGGTCAGGGCGACCACGCTGTTGACCACCAGGGACGCCATCATCTGCAGGTCCTCGGCGTTGACCCGCACCAGGAACGGAAAGCGCGCCATATCCATCGCCAGCTCACTGACGAACAAGCGGATTTCACGGCGGATGGCCTGGCGCATGGTGGCCGAGCCGCCGTACAGCTCCTTTGAAACGAACAGGAAATGGGTGCGGTTATTGCGCACGTAGGTGAAGAAGGTCTCCATCGACCCGCGGATCATGCGTTCGTTGGGCAGTTCCTGCTGGCGCACTTCACGCATCATCTGGCGCAGGGTGCGGAAGGACTCGTCCAGCAGGGTCAGGCCCAGGGCGCTCATGTCCGGGAAATGGCGATAAAAGGCGGTGGGCACCACCCCGGCGCGTTTGGTCACTTCACGCAGGCTCAAGGAAGAGAACGGGGCTTTCTTGGCCACCAGGTCCAGGGCCGCGTCCATGAGCGCCTGGCGAGTTCGCCCCCTCTTGGGCCGCCGTCCCCGAGTCGGAGTCTCTCTGCTCATGGTTTTTGCTCCCGAGTCATCGTTTTTATTCTCCGCATCCCCGCCATGTTATTGAAAATCCCCGGCCGGATACAGACAACTGGTTGATTTTACTGTGTAAAAAAGTATAAGTGTACACGTGTTGACATTGGCATCCCACTTCGGTAAAAAGTGCACAACTGTACACAAACGGGAGTTGGCATGAACGTCATCACCGCTTCAAATTCACAATCCGGTACTCCGGGCCTGATCCGTCGTCTCGGCAAGGCGCTCAGCACGCCGTTCGACCCGGAGGACTATCTGGCCCTGTTCGATCCGCTGCAGTCCGCCCGCGAAATACGCGCCCGGGTGATCGGCGTGCAGCGCGAGAGTGACCAGGCGGTGACCCTGACCCTGCAACCCAACCGCCTTTGGAAAGGCCACCGCGCCGGTCAGCATGTTCTGCTGGGCGTGGAGATCGAAGGCGTGCGGCATCAGCGCTGCTTCTCCCTGTCCTCGGCCCCCGGCGGCGCGCCCACCATCAGCGTGAAGCGCCAGGGCCGGGGCGGCGTCAGCGACCATCTGGTCAACCGTTGCCGGGAGGGCGACCTGCTCACCCTGGCCGAACCGGCCGGCGAATTCGTGCTGCCGGACCCGGTGCCGGAGCGCCTTCTGATGGTCACCGCGGGCTCCGGGATTACACCTGTTCACAGTATCGTGAAGTCCCTGCTCGCGTCCAACTTCGACGGCAAAGTGACCTGGGTGCACTTCGAACGCCGCTACCGGGACCTGATGCTGAGCGACTCCCTGGCGCAATTGCGCCGCGATCCGCGCCTCGACCTGCGTCTCGTCCTCAGCGGCGACAGCCCGCGCGACGGCGACCAGGCCGGCCGTCTGGATGAACACTGGCTCACGGATAACATCGCCGATGCCGCCGCGCACACCGTTTTCACCTGCGGGCCGGCCGGCTTTCTCGACACGGTGATGGATTGGCACGGCGAACACGGCCGCGCGCCGCTGTTCCATGAGCGTTTCAAAGCGGCGCCGGTGGTGGCCGGCGAAGGCGGCCGGCTGCACTTCTCGCGCACCGGCGGCCAGGCCGAGGCCGCCGCCGGGGTGTCGCTGCTGGAAGCGGCGGAGCAGGCCGGCCTCAAGCCCAAGCACGGTTGCCGCATGGGCATCTGCCACACCTGCAAGTGCAAGGTGAGCAAGGGCCGGGTGCGCGACCTGCAGAGCGGCGAAAGCCGCGAGTTGAACGGCCAGGAAGTTCGTATTTGTGTCCACGCCGCCGAGGGCGACGTGGAACTGGATCTCTAAGGAGGCACGCTATGAATGCCAAAGTAGATCATTTCGACCCCATCGTATTCGAACGCCCGGGCGTGACGCTGACGCGCTCCCAGGTGGACGCCTTCGGCCGCGAAATCGACGCCCTGCGTGAAGAGATCATGGCGGATCTGGGCGAGCAGGACGCGCGCTACATCCGCCGTCTGGTGCGCACCCAGAAAGGCATGGAACTGGCCGGCCGCGGCCTGCTGTTCCTGGGCGTGCTGCCGCCGGCCTGGCTGGCCGGCACCGCGCTGCTGTCGGTGTCCAAGATTCTGGAAAACATGGAGATCGGCCACAACGTGATGCACGCCCAGTGGGACTGGCTGGGCGACCCGGCGCTGGATTCCTCCACCTACGACTGGGACAACACCTGCCCGGCGGAGCAGTGGAAGCATTCGCACAACTACATGCACCACACCTTCACCAACGTGGTCGGCAAGGACCGGGACGTGGGCTACGGCATCATGCGCATGTCCGAAGAGCAGCGCTGGAACCCGGCCTACCTGTTCCAGCCCGCCTATAACTGGGTGCTGGCCTCGTTGTTCCAGTGGGGCGTGGCGTTCCACGACCTGGAAGTGGAGCGCGTGCTCAAGGGCGAGAAAAGCTTCGCCGAATACCGCGCGCAGCGCCGCAAGATCATGAAGAAGGTGCGCAAGCAGGTGGGCAAGGACTATTTGCTGTTTCCGCTGCTGGCCGGCCCGTTCGCCCCCTGGGTGCTGGCGGGCAACGCCACCGCCAACCTGAGCCGTAACCTGTGGTCCTACCTGATCATTTTCTGCGGCCATTTCACCGAGCACGTGGAAATGTTCAGCGAGGCGGAGATCGAGAACGAGACCCGCGGCCAGTGGTACCTGCGCCAGCTGCTGGGTTCCTCCAACCTGGAAGGCGGCCCGCTGTTCCACATCATGTCCGGCAACCTCAGCCACCAGATCGAGCACCACCTGTTCCCGGACATGCCGTCCAACCGCTATAAGCAGGTGGCGCCCAAGGTGCGCGAGATCGCCGAGCGCTATGGTCTGCACTACAACAGCGGCCGTCTGAGCCGCCAGTTCGGCACCGTGCTCAAGCGGATTAACCGCCTGGCGCTGCCGTCCCGGCGCAAGCCGAAAAACGCCACGGTGTGAAGCGGTTCCGGGTCCCCGGACGGTGTGCTAGTCTCACCACTTGGTATTTACCGTTTGGGGAAGTCGCAACAGGATGGCAGAACTGACTGATTCCGGCGTGCTTCTGCGCATGGCCTACCGGGCCATGCTCAACGCCGGCATTGATGCCGACGCGGTACTGGCCGAGCTGGGCCTGGACCCGTCCATATTGAACGTGCCGGATCTGCGCACGCCCCACGATGGCCAGGAATGGTTCTGGGAGGCGTTGGCGAAGGTCTCCAACGACGAGCATGTGGGCCTGCATCTGGGCAAGCACATGCCCGTCTACAAGGGCCAGGTGCTGGAGTATCTGTTTCTCTCCAGCCCCACCTTCGGCGAGGGCCTGCACCGCGCGCTCAGCTA
>NZ_CAXPXK010000031.1:0-7365 GCF_964221125.1 Alloalcanivorax sp. | reverse complement strand
TTCCACGCCCTCGCCATGACACTGTCACAATTGCGCAATACAATGCCGGCCCTCGACACCCTCTCCATGGGTATGAGCGCGGACTACACGGTGGCCATCGAAGAAGGCGCCACCCTGGTGCGGCTGGGCACCGCCCTGTTCGGCCCGCGTCCGCCCAAGGACACTCGCTGAAAGGACGACGCAGCTTATGGCACAACAACTGATCGGCTTCATCGGCGCCGGTAACATGGCGAACAGTCTGGCGGGCGGCATGATCGCCAAGGGGATCCGCCCGGCCCGCATCTGGATGAGCGACCCCTCCCAGGACCGCCTCGACGAAGTGGCCCAGTTGCACCGCGTTCATGTCAGCCGCGACAACCTGGACGTGGCCCGCCGCGTGGACGTGCTGGTGCTGGCGGTGAAGCCCCAGGTGATGGGCGACGCCTGCGCCGCCCTGCGCGAGATCATCGAGGAGCGCCAGCCGCTGATCATCTCGATCGCCGCCGGCGTCACCGTGGACAACCTGCGCAGCTGGCTCGGCGAGGCGCCCATCGTGCGCTGCATGCCGAACACCCCGTCGCTGGTCCAGGCCGGCGCCACCGGACTCTACGCGGCCCCGGACGTGAGCGCCGAGCAGAAAGAGATGGCCGGCCAGATTCTCAGCGCCGTGGGCCTGACCTTCTGGTTCGAGACCGAAGGCGAGCTGGACGCGGTCACCGCGGTGTCCGGCTCCGGCCCGGCCTACTTCTTCCTGCTCATGGAGGCGCTGATCGACGCCGCCCGGGCCCAGGGGCTGTCCGCCACCACCGCCCGGCAGCTGGTGCTGCAGACCGCTTGGGGCGCCTCCCAGCTGGCGATCACCAGCGAGGACGGCCCCGACGTGCTGCGCCAGCGGGTCACCAGCCCCGGCGGCACCACCGCCGCCGCCCTGCAGGTGTTCGAAGAGGCGGGCCTGCGCGAGCAGGTGCAGGCCGCCGTGGCCGCCGCCCGCGAGCGCTCCGAGCAGCTTTCCGGCTAACCGCCGACGGTCGGGCGGGCGCCGTCCGACCAAAAATTTGAAACCGGCCGCCTTTACCCCAATACTCTGTCGCCACACGAACAGTCTGGAGTCGTCATGAATCCTCAGGGCGCCGCGGTCTTCCTGATTGATTTCGCATTCAGCGTATACATCTTCATCGTTCTGACCCGCTTCGTGCTGCAGTTGGCGCGCGCGGACTTCTACAACCCCATTTCGCAATTCGTACTGCGCGCCACCAACCCGTTGCTGGCACCGCTGCGCCGCATCATTCCCGGCTACCGGGGCCTGGATATCGCCTCCCTGGTGCTGATCATGATTCTGATCGTGGTCAAGGCGCTGATGCTGCTGACCATCCAGACCGGCGGCCTGCCGGCGGGTATCGGGCCGCAACTGCTCGTCTACACGCTCCGGGAACTGGCCTCGCTGATTCTTGATTACGTGTTCTGGGCGGTGCTGGTCCGGGTGATCCTGAGCTGGGTGGCGCCGGACCCCTCCAACCCGGTGGTGCGGGTGGTGATCCAGATCACCGAGCCGCTGATGGCGCCGGTGCGCCGCCTGCTGCCGGACATGGGCGGGCTCGACCTGAGCCCGCTGATCGTGCTGCTCGGCGTGCAGCTGCTGAAGATTCTGTTCCAACTGCACTGACCGGACTCGCCGGCGCCCTCCCCGGGCGCCGGTTCAGCCGGCGATCATGGCGCTGGCGCCACCGTCCACCACCAGGAACTGCCCGGTGATGTGCTTGCCGGCGTCGGACGCGAACAGCAGCACCGTGCCTTTCAGATCCTCCTCGTCGCCGACCCGGTTGAGCGGCACCCGCGCGGCCAGCGCCTCGACGCCGTGCCGGTCGGTGAGATAGCGCGACATCTTGCTGGGAAACACCCCCGGGCCGATGGCGTTGACGGTGATGTTGTAGGCGCCCCATTCCGCCGCCAGCGCGCGGGTGAAGGTCACCACCGCGCCCTTGCTGGTGTTGTAGCCCACCGCCTGCATGAAGTCCCGGTTGCCGCCCAGGGCCGCATTAGACGCCACGTTCACCACCCGGCCGCCGCCGTTGGGGATCATGCTGCGCCGGCCGATTTCCCGGGTCAGCAGGAACAGGTTGCGCACGTTCAGCGTCATCACCTTGTCCCAGCCCTCCAGCGGGTAATCCTCGGCGGGCGCGCCCCAGGAGGCGCCGGCGTTGTTGACCAGAATGTCCACCCGACCCAGCACCTCCAGTGCCCGGTCCGCCAGGCCCATCACCGCGTCCTCGTCGGACAGGTCCACCGCCAGCGGGGTCACGTCGATACCGTCGGCGCGCAGTTGTTCGGCGGCCTCCTCGAGCTCGTTCGCCTTGCGTGAGCTGATCACCAGCCGCGCCCCGGCTTCGCCCAGGGCCTGGGCCATCTGCAGCCCCAGCCCCCGGGACCCGCCGGTAACCAGGGCGGTACGGCCGCTCAGATCCATCAGTTGCTGCACGCTACGGGTTTGCGGTTCGCTCATTGTCGGGCTCCTCGTTATAGGGTTTGCGACCATCATTCGGGGCCGGGCCGGTACCCGCAACCACCGTTTGCGACGAAAAGCCGGCGGCTTCGGACACCGGGGTTGCGCGGCGCCGGGCTTTGCCCTTTGATGCGCGTTTGATCCGTGAAACGCAGTCGTGGAGCCCTCGAGTGAAAACACAGCCCTGGCAGTTGGAGACCGGCGCCTACCCGTTCTCGATCCGATTCAACCCGCATTACAGCCACCTGGACACAGAACGGCACGTTAACAACGTGGCGGTGCAGAGCTTTCACACCGAAGCGCGCACCCGCTTCCACATGGCGGTGCTCGGCGACCGGGCCTGGTATTCCGACGACGTGCTGCTGCGCCCGCGCCGCACCGTGACCCACTTTCTGCGCGAGACCCACTACCCCCACGAAGTCACCGCCGCCGTGCGCCTGGTGGCGGTGGAGGACGACAGCTACCGTCTGGTGCAGGCGCTGTTCCAGAATGGCGAATGCGTGGGCGTGCAGGAGTGCCTGATGGGCGCCTGGGGGGAAGCCGGCTGGGCGGCATCCCGCTGGGTGGCGCTGCCGGAGGCGGCGCGCCGGGCCCTGGCCTCCGAACAGGTGGACGGTCAGCCACTACTGCCCTGGCCGGAGCTGCCGGAAGAGACCGAAACCTTCGAGCCGGGGCCGCGCCAGGTGGCCCTGACCGCCCGCTACGCGGACCTGGACCCGGACCGGCGGCTCTCCGAGCTGGCCCAGGCGCGCTACCTGGAGCAGGCCCGGGCCGGTTCGGTGACCATGCTGCGGCAGCCGAACCTGGGGCTGCTGGTGGCGCGCATCGACATCCGCTACCAGCGCTGGGACACCGGCATGGGCGAGGTGGCGTTGAGCTCCGAGCTGGCCGGCATCGGCAACAGCTCCTTCGTGCTGCGCGGGCGCGCCGCCGTGGACGGCCGCCCGGTGGCCATGGCGGAAAGCGTGATGGTGCTGATCGACCGCGACACCCACAGACCCACCCCGGTGCCCGACGCGCTGCGCGCCGAGATGGCGGTGCTGCAGCCGCCTACAGCGTGATCTGTTTGCCGCGCGCTTCCTGACTCTCGATCCAGGTGAGAATGCGCCCGCCCAGCGGCCGATCGGTGGCCTCGGCGGCCAGCGCCACCGCTTCACGCAGCGCCTGGATTTCGATGCCGGTATCCAGGCCGCAGCTTTCCAGCAGGTAGACCAGATCCTCGGTGGCCACGTTGCCGGTGGCGCCCGGCGCGAACGGGCAGCCGCCCAGGCCGCCCAGCGACGCGTCGAAGCGGCGCACGCCCAGATCCAGGGCGGCCCAGGCCATGGCCGCCGCCAGGCCACGGGTGTCGTGCAGGTGCACGTAGAACCGTTCCGCCCCGAAGTCGCGGATCAGCGGCGCCATGATGTCTTTCATCTGCCGCGGGTTGCCGGCGCCGATGGTGTCGGCGATGGCTACCTCGTCGCTGCCGGCTTCGAACATGCGCTCGGTGAGTCGCTGTGGCAGCGTCACCGGCACGGGGCCGTCGTAGGGGCAGGCGAAGGCGCCGGAGATATAGGTGCGGGTGGCCACGCCGTCGGCGCGGGCGGCCTGGATGATCGCCTCGCAACTGGCCGTCGCCTGCTCCAGGCTCATGTTCAGGTTGCGCTGGTTGAAGGTGTCGGTGGTGGACAGCACCAGCGCCACGGTGGGGTAGCCGGCGTCGCGGGCCAACTGGTAGCCCTTCAGGTTGGGCACCAGGGCGGTGTAGTGCAGGCCCAGGCCCTCGTCCCGGGGCAGCAGCGGCGTCAGCGCCGCCGCGTCGGCCATCTGCGGAATCGCCTTGGGGCTGACGAAGCTGACCGGCTCCAGGTAGCGCACACCGGCGCCCACCAGTGCCCGTGCGATGGCCGCCTTGGCCTCGGTGCCCACCGTCACCGGTTGATTCTGCAGGCCGTCGCGCAGCCCCACTTCATTAACGATCGCCCTGTCTTTCATGCCTTGCCCGTCGTGAAGAGTGAAGGAACGGAAGTGTGCCACGGCGGCGGGTCCGCTGCATCCGGGGCGCGCCGCCGCCGGGAAGTCAATGGCCGGGCTGGTCCGACAATCGGGCAGGGTGCGTTGTGTCCAGGATGGCCGCTGGTTAGTGTCAGAGCGTTTTCCATACCGGCACGACCCCGGGGACCAGGGAGCACGACGATGATTTGGATTCTTTCGCTGATTCTGGTGGTGGTGATACTGATCCCCACCTACGTAACGCTGGCGTTCTATCTGGTCTGGCATTACGACCGGCGTAACTTCCAGGCGCCCCCGGCGGAGGGCGAGTGCGACCCGTTGCGCGGTAGCGCGGTGGCCCGGGCGATTCTGGTGGAAGCGGCCAGCCTCACCTTCCTCAGCGGCACCTATCCATTGCGCCTGCTCCACGACGCCTCGCCCAAGCGTGCGCGCGCCTGCGATCACCGCCCGGTGATCCTGGTGCACGGCTACGGCGGCAACAGCGCCAACTTTCTGTGGATGCAGTGGCGGCTGCGGCGCCAGGGCTTCCGCAACGTCTACGCGGTGAGCTACACGCCGCCGCACATCAACGCCCGCAAGCTCGCCGCCCAGGTCGCCCGCCACGTGGAGAACGTGCTGGCGCGCACCGGCGCCGAACAGGTGGACCTGGTGTGCCACTCCATGGGCGGACCGCTGACCCGCTATGCCCTGAAGAACCTGGGCCTGGCCGGCAAGGTGAACAAGGTGATCACTCTGGGCAGCCCCCACTACGGCACGCGCATTTCCTCGCTGTTCCCGGCCCGGGGCGCGGCCGCTCAGATGCGCTACCGCAGCCCCTTCCTCGAGGAACTGGCGGAAGGCGGCCAGTGCCCGGGGGAGGCACGCTTCTATTGCCTCTACTCAGAGCTGGACAACTTCGTGATGCCCGCCTCCACCGCCACCCTGGCGGACGCGGAGGAGAACCTGCACCTGCCCTATCTGGGCCATTGTGCGTTGCTCTACAGCCCGCGGGTGGCGCGGGCCGTGTGCGAGCGCCTGAAGGCGGATTAAAAGCATTATTGATCCTGCTCAATATTGCCCCCGGCGCGCTTCGGTAGCATGGTATAAGGACAACACGCAGAAGGAGTCCACCATGAGTGAATATGGCGCCACCGTTGCCTGGCACTTGCCGCCGCAGGCCAGCTTCGACTACGAAACCTTCGACCGTTCCCATGAATGGACCTTCGCCGGCGGCGAGGTGGTACAGGCTTCCGGCTCACCGGAATACTTCGGCACCGCCTCGCGGGTGAACCCGGACGAAGCGGTGATCGCCGCCACTGCCAGCTGCCACATGCTCACCTTCCTGTCGATCGCCGCCAAGCAGCGCCTGCGCGTGCTCAGCTATGTGGACCGGCCCCACGGTGTGGTGGAGAAGAACGCCGAAGGCCGCTTCGCGATCACCCGCATCAACCTGCGCCCCAAGGTGGTGTTCGAGGAAGACGTGGACGCCGCCGCCCTGGCCAAGCTCCACGAAAGCGCCCACCGCAACTGCTTCGTCGCCAACTCGCTGCGCTCGGAAGTCACCGTCGAACCGGAATCCTGAGTTCCGGCCCGGGAACGCCGTGACCGGCCGGCCACGGCCGGACGGCGACCCCCGGGGCGGGAGCGGTTAAAATACCCTTTTGTGTCCAGCCAAAAGGGTCAGTCATGCTCGATCAGAACGAAATCGATCTGTTCCGCGATAACGTCCGCAAATTCCTCGAAAAGGAAGTGGCGCCCCACTACGACCAGTGGGAAAAGGACGAAAAACTCCCCCGCGACCTCTGGAACCGCATGGGCGAAAACGGCCTGCTGTGCGTCGACGTTCCGGAACAGTACGGCGGTTTCGGCGCGGACTTCCGCCTCTCCGCGATCATGGTGGAAGAAGCCTCGCGCATGGGCTTCGGCGCCCTCGCCTCCAACCTGTCGGTGCACTCGGACATCGTCGCGCCCTACATCCTCCACCTGGGCAGCGAAGAACAGAAGCAAACCTGGCTGCCGAAGATGGTCAGCGGCGAAGCCGTGGGCGCCATCGGCATGACCGAGCCCGGCGCCGGCTCCGACCTGCAGGGCATGAAAACCCGCGCCGAAAAAGACGGCGACGGCTACGTGATCAACGGCCAGAAAACCTTCATCACCAACGGCCAGCACTGCGACGTCATCGTGCTCGCCACCAAAACCGACCCCAACGCCGGCTCCAAAGGCATGACGCTGTTCACTGTCGACACCAGCCTGCCCGGCTTCGCCCGCGGCCGGAACCTGGAAAAGATGGGCCACCACGCCGCCGACACCTCCGAGCTGTTCTTCGAGAACGTCAAAGTCGGCGCCGACCAGATCCTCGGCGGGGAAGGGCGCGGCTTCGCCAACCTGATGAACGAACTGCCCCGCGAACGCCTGATCCTGGCGCTCGGCGCCGTCGCCGCCTGCGAAGGCATGATCGAGCGCACCATCGCCTACACCCAGGAACGCCAGGCCTTCGGCCAGTCGATCAGCAAATTCCAGAACACCCGCTTCGTGCTCGCCGACCTGCACGCCCAGGTCCAGGTCAACAAAGCGTTCTGCGAACAATCCATCGAGCAGTACGACCGCGGCGAACTCAGCACCACCAACGCCTCCATCGCCAAGCTCACCACCACCGAGCTGCAAGGCAAGGTGGCGGACCAGTGCCTGCAGCTCTTCGGCGGCTACGGCTACATGCAGGAATACCCGATCTCCCGCGACTTCGTCGACGCGCGCATCCAGCGCATCTACGGCGGTACCAGCGAGATCATGAAAGAGATTATTGCTCGGGATATTTTGGGGCGGTGATCGGTCGGGGCTTGCTGACCGCAAGCCTCAGCTTCAATCGTATCAAAAACGCGGCTTCGGCCGCGTTTTTTGTGTTTATGCGCCAG
>NZ_CAXPXK010000030.1:0-11905 GCF_964221125.1 Alloalcanivorax sp. | reverse complement strand
ACTGCTTTGCTGCAAATGCCTTTCGGCCGGCACCGCGAATCCTTGCCGGCGCCGGAACCCAGCATCACAAACGGCGCCGCCGGTGGGCAAATCCCTATGAGAACGATTGCTGATAATCACCCCTTGTTCATGCCGGGGGCTTATATAGGGACGGAATTCACCGGCACTGGGCCTTGCCGCCCGGCTGCGGTATTGTTGGCGCCTTCGCCCGGCTTCCGGCGGCTCCAGGCCGTTGGTCCCCTTGTGCCGGGCGGTGGAATCGGTAGAGTGTGCGCCCTTGAAAGTGGCCTCCGCACGGGAGTGAAGCAATGACGGTATCGGTAGCGGTTGTAATGGGGTCCCAGTCCGACTGGGAGACCATGAAAGAGGCTTGCGACGCCCTGACCCAGTTCGGTGTGAGCTGGAAGGCGGAGGTGGTGTCCGCCCACCGTACCCCGCAACGCATGTACGACTTCGCCAAAAGCGCGGCGGATCAGGGCTACAAGGTGATCATCGCCGGCGCCGGCGGCGCCGCCCACCTGCCCGGCATGATCGCCGCCATGACGCCGCTGCCGGTGCTGGGCGTGCCGGTGCAGAGCCGCTCGTTGTCCGGCCTGGACAGCCTGCTGTCGATTGTGCAGATGCCCAAGGGCGTGGCCGTGGGCACCCTGGCCATCGGTTCCGCCGGCGCCTACAACGCCGGCCTGCTGGCGGCGCAGATGCTGGGCAGTGACGACCCGGCCCTGCAGAAGCGCATCGCCGACTGGAAAGCCGCCCGCGCCGATCAGGTGCTGGCGGACGCGGAACTGGGTCAGGGGTAAGCGCGGCATGAATCGTGTACTGGTACTCGGCGGTGGCCAGCTCGGCCTGATGATGGCGGAGGCCGCCGCCCGCCTGGGCCTGGTGGTGGACCGTTACGACCCGGAGCGCACCCTGCTGCTGCCCGGCACCTCCGATCTGGCGGTGCCGATCACCTGGGAAGAGTGCCTGGAGCGCTACCCGGTGGTCACCGTGGAGCGCGAAGCGTTCCCCGACAGCGGTCTGTCCGCGCGGCTGGCGGCCAGTGACCGCTGCGTGGCGCGCGGCGCCCTGGCGGTGATCCCGGACCGCTACACGCAGAAATCGATGCTCGATGAATTGGGCATCGCCACCGCCCCCTGGCGCAACCTGGACCGGGTCGAGGATCTGGCGGACGCCGCCGCCGAGTTCGGCGGGGTGGTGGTGAAGGCGCGAAGCGGCGGCTACGACGGCCGCGGCACCTGGATCGTCGGCGACGGCGGCGACCTGTCCGCGGTGCCGGCGGAGGAGCTGGCCGGGCGCGCCATCGTCGAGAAGAAGATTCCGTTCCGTCGCGAGCTGTCCATCGTCGGCGCCCGCAACCCGGCCGGCGAGACCCTGTTCTACCCGCTCACCCGCAACTGGCACGTGGACGGCATCCTGCGCCTGAGCCTGGCGCCGGCCAACGCCAGCGCCGCGCTGCAGCCGGAGGCGGAGAACATCCTGCGGCGGATCATGGAAAAGCTGGATTACGCCGGCGTCATGGCGGTGGAGTTCTTCGAGGAAGACGGCCGCCTGCTGGTCAACGAGATCGCGCCCCGGGTGCACAACTCCGGCCACTGGACCCACGAGGGCGCCGACTGGTCGCAGTTCGACCTGCACGTGCACGCCCTGGCCGGCGTACCGCTGCACTCGCTCAACGTGCACGGCCCCAGCGCCATGGTGAACCTGATCGGCACGCCCTTTGATCAGGCCTGGCTGCAGCACCCGGGCGTGGTGCACTGGTACGGCAAGAGCGTGCGCCCGGGCCGCAAGGTGGGCCACGCCAACCTGGTGGCGCCGACCCTGGAAGGCCTGCGCAACGGCCTGAACGCCTGGGCCGACGTGCTGCCGGAAGGCTTTGAGGCGATCCTCGACTCGGAGCTGGCGCTGGACTGAGCGTCCGCTGTCGCCCCGCCGTAAAGAAAACGCCCCGCGAATGCGGGGCGTTGTCGTTCAGGGCTTCGGAAAAGCCTTACGGGGGCGTGGTGCAGGCCGGCACGCCGTTACGGTCGGCGGTGGTGAACTGGCAGCCGAAGTCGTCGGCGGCCACCGTGGCCGGATCGAGAAAGTCGTCGCCGGCCGGTTTAGGGCCGCCCTGTTCCCAGGCCACCATGTCCTCGAAGGCGTTGATCTGTTCCTCCGCGGTGTAATCGCAGTGGCCCGGTGAGCGGATCGCCCGCTGCACCAGCCAGGTGTCGTTGCCGTTGGCCTCGGCCCGCTCGCGGTAGATCTGGCCGTGGCGGAAGGGCACGTAAAAGTCACCCAGCCCCTGCAGGCTGACCACCGGAATGTTGAATTCCCCGTTGATCACCGGAATCCAGCGTAGACCGTCGTTACGCAGGCCGTTGGCGGACGGGTTCTCTTCCACGCGCAGGATGGTGTCGTTGAAGGCCTGCTCCTCGGTGCTGAGCGGCGGGAAGTTATCGAACTGGTAGGTGACGCCGGCGTTGCCGCTCAGGTCCCGGGCCAGAATGCCGTTGACGGTGCCGTCGCGGCCGCCGGTGCCCATCACCACATGCCAGTAGTAGGTGGTGAAACCGATGTCGGCCACCGGGCGTTCGCCGCCGGAGAGATTCCGCATCAGCGCCTGGAACTGTTCCCCCTCGGCGGTGGGCACACCGAGCGAGCCGGTCGGATTGTCCGTCGACGGCGGGATCGGCGGTATCGTCCAGATCACCGAGTTGATGGCGCCGGCATCGAAATTGGTGGCCGGGATACCGGTCAGCGGCGGCGCGTCGGGGTTTTTCATATGCGCGAAGTGCTGCGCCGCCATGGTCGCCTGGGTGAGGTATTCGAACTCGAAGGTGTCACCCACCACGCCGCACATGGGTACGGCGCCGTGGTACTGCACCGGGTTGTTGGCGGTGGCCAGGGTTTCGTCCTCGATGGCGGCGGCGGTGACATGGCCGCCCATGGAGTGGCCGATAATGTAGAGGCGGTCCGGGTCGGTGAGGCCGGTGATGTCGGTGAACGCCAGCGCCAGTTCGTTGGTGTCTTCGACGCCGGTGCGCACGTCGTAGAAGTTGGTGGAGTAGCTGGAGGCGGCCCAGGCGTAGCCGTTATCCAGCAGCCACTGGCGAATGCTGGGGTTGCCGACGGTGAGTTCGGAACCCTCGCCCCGGTAGCCGTGGGCGTACATCACCAGGCGGCCGTTCCAGGCGGCCGGAACCTCAATGCGGTAGCTGGCGCCGTTGGGGCGGATGCCGGACCACTGTTCGGCGTCATCGTGGCCGGTGACGCCGCCTTCCGCGTCGAAGGCGGCGGCCTGGGTTTCGCTGGCGGTGAAAGTGCGGGTGTCCTGGACGCGCGCCGGTTGTGACGGCTCGCCGACGCCGGAGCTGCTGCTGTCGCCGCCGCAGCCGGCCAGCAACCCGGCGCTCAGCAGGCCGGCCAGAAGCCCGATCCTGGGTATTGTGAAATGGGTGCTCATTGCTGCTCTCCCTGTTTTATTGGAATTGTGGGTCTTTTCTTCTTTGTGTTTCGCTATGCGAAATAGCTTTCTAAAAGAAAGCAGCGGTTAATATCCGCCCGATGAATAAAAGCTGTCAATAACCTGAGAGGCCGAACGGGGAATTTGAGAGGTGGTCGTGAAGGCGCCTTGTGGGCGCTTGCCGGGTGGCTGAAAGCCACCCTTTCGCGGGCTGGGCCCGATCAGGCCCAGCCCGAACCGTCAGGGTTAGAAGTCGACGCGCTGGAGCACCAGGTCGGTGACCTGGACGGTGCCGGCGGGGGTCTGGTCGAAGGCCAGCTCGATGGCGTTGAGGTTGGTGAAATCGACGCCTTCGAACGCGGTCAGCGGAATGTCCACGGCGTTGAGCGTGGTCTTCTGCGAACCGTGGTTGGTCTCGTCGTAGAATTCCCGGCCCGGCGGGTAGAACAGGCTTTCGGTGTAGTCGCTGGCCAGGGCGGACACGCGGTTGCCGTCCATGTCCTCGAGGATCACCTGGAAGTCCTGGCCGGCGGTGTTGTCGGCGTCGCCGTGGGACACGCCCACGCGCACCGACAGCACCTGGTAGTCGACAGCGTTCACGCCCAGCAATTCGGAGCGGTAGGTGGCCGCGGTGTCCCAGGCCATGAAAAGCTGCTCGGCGATATTGAAGGTGGGGGTGGCCACGTCGCAGCCCTCGCCGGGCCGGCCGTTGGTCTGGCAGATGCCGAACGAGGAGAAGCCGTCGAAGCGCACCGCGCCGCCCAGGTTGTTGGTGGTCAGGCTGGCCGGGTCCAGGGTGTCGTCGATCACCAGGCGGTCCGCCGCCGGGGCGTGGATGCTCAGCAGGTAGCGGTCGTCGCAGGGGCCGGTGCCGTCCGGGCAGGTGTTGCCGGGCACGGAGGTCTGGCCGTTCCAGTAGGCGCCGAACTCTTCTTCGCCGCCGATGAAGTAGCGGAAGAACGAAGCGATGAAGAACAGGCCCTGGGCCTGCTGCACTTCCGGCGTGTCGCGGCCGTTACCGGCGGCGTTCTCGCCGCACCAGGGGTCGTCGCCGTCGCTGTCGAGAATGGTCCAGTCGTCGGGGCGGGTGTCGGTGGTCCAGACCGTGTTGTAGTAGTTGTGGTTGGCGCCCATGGGAATCAGCTGGAACTTGGGATAGGGGTCGTTATCCACGGCGTAGCGGCTGGTGTCGTAGGCGAAGTTGCCCATCAGATCTTCCACATCGCCGTCGCAGTAGCCGGCCAGGGCCAGGAAGGTGACGTTGCTGACCGTCTGGGTGTTGTAGTCGGTGGGCGCCAGCGAGAACACCGCGGTGATGTTGTGCGGCTCGGGCTGGTTGCGGTTGTAGATCACGGTCTGATTCACGCCTTCACCGCCGCGGGAATGGCCCATGATGCCGATTTCGCTCATGTCCAGTTTGCCGGTCAGCATGTCCAGGCTGTTGCCGCCGGAGGCGTTGATGGTGCGGAATTCGTCCAGGTGACGCACCACCAGCATGGACCGGGCGAGTGCCCCGGTGTCGCCGTTGCTTGGGCCGCTGTCGTTATCGTTGATGTCGTTGGCGTCCACGGAAATCACCGCGTAGCCGTGGCTGGCCAGATTGCGGGAGATGTATTCGTAACCCCGGTAGCTGGGGATCGGGTTGGCGCAATCGTCGTCGTCGATCCCCCAGCCGTCGTAGCAGGTGCTGTGGCGGCCGTGCAGGAAAAGCACCACCGGGAAGGGGCCGGTCTGACCCTCGGGGTACTGGATGTAGCCGTGGATGTCGGTGTCGTAGCTGTCCCCGTTTTTGTTGTCCATGACGGTCATGCGGCCAAAGTTGTATTCCTCTTCGGCGACGGTGAACGGACCGGTGGTGGCGGGGTCGGTGGCTACGCCGGTGCTCACGGCGTCCGGGGTGGTCTTGGCGTCGGGTGTGTCTTCCACGTAGGAGGATGAAGAGTCGCCTCCGCAGCCGGCAAGGAACAGAAAGGCCGACAGGAAGACCAGACCCAGCCCGTTTCCGGGCAGAGAACGAAAGGTGCTGCTCATAATGTTTTCCCCTTGAAGGTAAGGCGGCAAGTGTCCAATCAGGACGGGCGTACTCAGGCAAGTTGAGTGCCACCGGCCTTGCGGGAAGGCATTTGAGTTTACTTAATTGATGTAAAAGTGATTGTTTTTATAGGGGTATTTTTAATTGTAAAAAGCGTTGGGAGAGTGAAGATCAGGTGATGAAAGCGTCCGTTGCGGGACGATCCGTACCGTTCCAGGCACAAAAAAAGGGTGCCGGTGGGGCGCCCTCTGGCGTCGTTTTGGTGCGCGGCGCCGGTCAGGCGATATCCATCACCGCGTCCATTTCCACCTCGGCGCCCTTGGGCAGGGCGGCCACGCCGATGGCGGCACGGGCCGGGTAGGGCTCCTGGAAGTATTCTTTCATGATCTCGTTGACCAGATTGAAATGGCTCAGGTCGGTGAGAAAGATGTTCAGTTTGACGATGTCGTGCAGGGCGCCCCCGGCCGCGTCACAGACCGCGCTGAGGTTATCGAAGACACGCCGTACCTGGGCGTCCATGCCGCCGCCGACCAGTTCCATGGTGGCCGGGTCCAGCGGGATCTGGCCGGACAGGTAGACGGTGGAGCCGGCCTTGATGGCCTGGGAGTACGGACCGATGGCGGCGGGCGCCCGGTCGGTTTTGATCACGGAACGATTGGACATGCTGCTGTTTCCTTCAGGCACTGATGCGGTGAATCCTCACAACATTGTCCACGGTGCGCAACCGCTTGATGATGCGCGCCAGGTGGACCCGGTGTTTCACGGTGAGGGTGACGTTGATGATCGACAGGGTGGGGTCTTTGCCGGCCATGTCGATGGTGTCGATGTTGGAGCCCAGCTCGGAGACCACGTTGGCCAGGGTCGCCAGCACGCCGCGTTTGTTGACCAGCTCGATGCGCAGCGCGGCGGTGAATTCCTGCTCCACGTCCTTGTCCCAGTTCAGCGGAATGCATTTTTCCGGCGCGTCGCGCATTTCCGCGAGCAGATTCTTGCAGGTGTCGCGGTGCACCACGATGCCCTTGCCGGCGCTCAGGTGGCCGATCACGGTGTCGCCGGGCAGCGGGTAGCAGCATTTGGCGTAGGTCACCATCAGCCCTTCGCTGCCGCGAATCGCCAGGGGCAGGCGGTCGTCCTCCGGGTCGCGGTTCTCGCCACGGGCACCGGCCAGCTTGCGCGCCACCAGCGGCGCCAGCCGGTTGCCCATGCCGATGTCCTCGAGCAGTTCGTCCACGGTGCCGTAGTGGTTGTTGTTCAGTTCCTGTTGCAGGGTTTTTTCCGACAACAGCGACAGATCCAGCTGGTAGGGGATCAGCGCTTTCTCCAGCAGCCGCTGGCCCAGCTCGGCGGCGTCCTCGCGGCGCTGCTGCTTGAGGAAGTGGCGAATGTTGGAGCGCGCCTTGCCGGTCACCACGAAATTCAGCCAGCCCGGGTTGGGGGTGGCGTTGGGGGCGGTGATGATCTTCACCGTCTGCCCGGATTCCAGCGGCGTGGACAGCGCCGCCAGCTTGCCGTCGATGCGCGCCGCCACGCAGCGGGTGCCCACCTTGGTGTGCACCGCGTAGGCGAAGTCCACCGGCGTGGCGCCGGCCGGCAGCTCCTTGATGTCGCCCTTGGGCGTGAACACGTAGGCCTCGTCCGGGAACAGGTCCACCTTCACGTTCTCGATGAACTCCATGGAGTTGCCGGCTTTCTGCTGGATCTCCAGCAGCCGCTTCATCCAGGACTGGGCCCGTGTGTGGGTGGGCGAGCCTGGCTCGTCGTGGGACTTGTACAGCCAGTGGGCGGCGATGCCGTTGTTGGCCATCGCTTCCATTTCCTCGGTGCGGATCTGAATCTCCAGCGGAATGCCGGAGTGCGCCTTCAGCGTGGTGTGCAGCGACTGATAACCGTTGGCCTTGGGAATCGCCACGTAATCCTTGAAGCGGCCGGGAATCGGAATGAAGTGATTGTGCACCGCGCCCAGCACCCGGTAGCAGGTGTCCACCCGGTCGACGATGATGCGGAAGCCGAACACGTCCATGATGTCCGCGAACGGCTTATGCTGTTCCTTCATCTTCTGGTAGATGCTGTACAGATGCTTTTCCCGGCCCAGCACCCGGGCCTGGATGCCCTCTTCCTCGAGGCTGCGCTCCAGGCTGGTCTTGATCGAGGAGAGAATCTCACGGCGGTTGCCGCGCGCCGATTGCACCGCCTTGCCGATCAGCCGCGCGCGCATCGGGTGGATATTGTGGAAGGCGAGATCCTCGTACTCCACGCGCATGTTGTACATGCCCAGCCGGAACGCGATCGGGGCGTAGATCTCCAGGGTTTCCGTGGCGATGCGCTTGCGCTTCTCGGCGCGCATCACATGCAGGGTGCGCATGTTGTGCAGACGGTCGGCCAGCTTCACCAGGATCACGCGGATGTCGCGGGTCATGGCCAGCATCATCTTGCGCAGATTCTCGGCCTGCTGCTCCGCTTTCGATTCGAACTTGATCTGGGCAATCTTGGAGACCCCGTCCACCAGCTCGGCGACTTCCTCGCTGAACGCCTCGGCGAGCTGCTCCTTGGAGACGCCGGTGTCCTCGATCACGTCGTGCAGCATGGCCGCCATCAGCGAGGCGTAGTCCATGTGCATGTCCACCAGGATGTTCGCCACCGCCAGCGGATGCGTGATATAGGGGTCCCCGCTTCGCCGGTACTGGCCCTCGTGGGCTTTCTCGGCAAAATAGTAGGCGCGAACCACCTGTGAAATTTGCTCTTCCGTCAGGTAGCTGCGTAACCGTTTTTTCAGGTTGTTGATCGAGGGCAAGATTCCTCGCCACGCCGCCAGGGCGAATCGAAGTGAACGATAATTCCTAGCTTAGGTTTGGCGTGGTGATTTGTCTACGTTATCGCCGTGAGCGCTTGAAAAGGCAGGGGTTTTCGGTCTGAAAGGCGGGCGCTATGAAGGCTTGTCAGGGAAGTGTTGCGGAGCGAGGGGCGCGGCATCGCGGCCCCTCACGTCACTTTGGCGTTACTCGCCGAACGACTGGGTCAGCATCGCCAGGTCGTCCACATCGGCGCCCTGATCGGCGATCGGGTTCTCAACCGATTCGGAGGTCACTTCCCCCGCGGCGATTTCGCGCAACGCCACCACGGTGGGCTTGTCGTTTTCCCAGGCCACGCGCGGCTCTTTGCCGCCGGTCTGCAGCTGGCGGGCGCGCCGGCTGGATACCAGAACCAGCTCAAAGCGGTTATCCAGGTTTTCCAGGCAGTCTTCTACGGTTACACGGGCCATGTCGATCTCCTATTGCGGGGGGCGCGGGTCGCTGGACTCGGGCGTTCCGCGCGGCCCGCGATTCTACTGGGTTTCAGTACCGGACAACAAGTCGGCGAGCGTGGCCGCCTGGCGTACCGCCTGGCGGTCGGTGGTCAGACGGCGCGCTTCGACGATGGCGGCCAGCTCGTGCAGGGCCCGTTCGAAGTTGTCGTTGACCACCAGATAGTCGAATTCGCCGTAGTGGCTCATCTCTTCCCGGGCCCCGGCGAGGCGCTTCTCGATCACGTGGTCGTCGTCCGAGGCGCGGGTGCGCAGGCGCTGGGCCAGGGTCTTCAGGCACGGCGGCAGGATGAAGATGCTGGCCGCCTCCGGCAGCAGGTGGCGGATCTGGGCGGCGCCCTGCCAGTCGATCTCGAGAATCACGTCCTCGCCGCCGCGCAGCGTCTCCGCCACCCAATCGGCGCTGGTGCCGTACAGGTTGCCGAACACCTCGGCGTGCTCCAGGAACCGGCCCTCTTCCACCATGCGCACGAAGGTCTCGCGGCTGGTGAAGTGGTAATTGACCCCTTCCACTTCGCCCTCCCGGCGCGGCCGGGTGGTGTGCGATACGGAGATACGCAGGCGGGGCAGCTTTTCCACCAGCGCCGCCACCAGGGAAGTTTTACCGGCGCCGGAGGGGGCCGACACAATATAGAGAGTGCCTTTGTCGGTCATACGCATGCGGTTCCTGTCTGCCGGGGTCTCACTGCCCGCGAAAACGGGCATTATAGGGGGAAGTCCGCGGCCCGTCATGGCCAAGCCCGAAGGAGACACCATGCAGGACAGCCCGATCACCGCCACCGTGGATTTCCACCGCGACGGTGTGCAACACGGTTTTCTCAAGCTGCCGCACTCCCACGACGACTCCGCCTGGGGCAGCCTGATGATTCCGATCACGGTGGCGCGCAACGGCGACGGGCCCACCGCCCTGCTCACCGGCGGCAACCACGGTGACGAATACGAAGGCATCACCGCCCTGCTCAAGCTGGCCGGCCGCCTGCGCGCCGAGGACATCCGCGGGCGGGTGATCATCGTGCCGATGATGAACCACCCGGCGGTGCTTAACGGCACCCGCACCTCGCCGCTCGACAAGGGCAACCTGAACCGGGCGTTTCCGGGCAGCCCCACCGGCAGCCTCACCCAGCGCATCGCCGACTATTTCACCCGCTACCTGGTGCCGCTGTGCGACCTGGCGCTGGACATCCATTCCGGCGGCCGCACCCTGGACCTGTTGCCGTTCGCCGCCACCCACCGGCTGGCCGACGCCGACCTGGCACGCCGCTGCCTGGAGGGCGCGCGCGCCTTCGGCGCCCCCAACACCCTGCTGATGGCGGAGCTGGAAGGCGACGCGCTCTACGACACCGTGGTGGAGGCCCAGGGCAAGGTGTTCATCAGCACCGAGCTGGGCGGCGGCGGCACCACCACGCCGGAGACCGTGGCGCTGGCGGAGCAGGGCGTGGACAACGTGTTGCGCTGGGCCGGTATTCTGCCCGGCGAGCCGCGAATGTCGCCTACCCGTATGCTGGAGATTCCCGACAGCGCCCACTACCTGCAGAGCGAACACGCCGGCTTGCTGGAATTCGCGGTCAACCTGGGGCAGCCGGTGAAAGCCGGCGCGGTGATGGCGCGGGTCTATTCCATGGAGCGTACCGGCGCCGAACCGGCGGAATACCGCGCCCCGGTGGACGGCCTGCTGATCGGCCGCCGCCACCCCGCCAAGGTGGCCATGGGCGACACCTTCGCGGTGCTGGCGGTGCCGTTGTAGTCAGGCACTGGCGGGGAGCAGCAGGCCCCGCAGTTCCGTGTCGTTGGTGATCAGTTCCGCCAGCGTGTAGCCGTCCAGCACCTGCAGAAACGCCTCCTGCGCCCGGCCCAGCACTTTTTTCAGGGTGCAGGCCGGGTCGATCGGGCAGGACGAATTCTCCCCGAAGCATTCGAGCAGTTTCAGATTCTCGGTCTGTCTGACCACCTCGCCCACCGAGACCCGTTCCGGGTCGCCGGCCAGCACCAGGCCGCCGCCGCGCCCGCGCAGGCTCTTCACATAGCCCAGCCGCGTCAGTGTCTGCGCCACCTTGGCGATGTGGTTCGCCGAGATGCCGTAGCTCAGCGCGATTTCCTGCACCGTGGCCGGGGCCTTGTCGCGGGACAGCCCCAGATAGATCAGCAGACGCAGGGAGTAATCGGTGTGGGTCGTCAGTTGCATAAAGTCGTTGACCGCTTTTAAAGAGGTATATAGTATTCCTGTTTAAAAGAGGTATGTAAAACGCCTCTTTTAAGTCCGGAGAAACAGGAGACCTGGAATCATGCTGACCACCGATCAACTCGCCGTTATCAAAGCCACCGTGCCGGTGCTGCAGGAACACGGGGAAACCCTCACCCGCCATTTCTACCAGCGCATGTTCGAGCACAATCCGGAAGTGCGCCCCTACTTCAATCCGGCGCATCAGCGGTCCGGGTCTCAGCAGCGTGCCCTGGCCGGCGCCATCTGCGCCTACGCCCAGCACGTGGACAACCCGGCGGCGCTCACCGACGCGGTGGAGCTGATCGCGCAGAAGCATGTGTCGTTGGGGATCCGGCCGGAGCACTACCCGATCGTCGGCGAGAACCTGCTCGCTTCCATCAAGGAAGTGCTCGGCGACGCCGCCACCGATGACATCATCGACGCCTGGGCGGCCGCCTACGGCGCTCTGGCGGATATCTTCATCGGCCGGGAGGCGGACATTTACCAAGAGCAGGAGCAGCGGTTCGGCTGGCAGGGCTTCAAGCCGTTCGTGGTGGCGCGCCGCGAACCGGAGAGTGACAACATCACGTCCTTCTACCTGCGGCCCGCCGACGGCGCCGCGCTGCATCCGCACAAACCCGGCCAGTACATCACCCTGCGCGTGGACGTGCCCGGCGCCGGCCCGGTGATGCGCAACTACAGCCTGTCCAACGCGCCCGGCGACGAGTACTACCGGATCAGCGTCAAGCGGGAAGCGGCGCCGGTGGACGGTGCCCCGGACGGGGTCTGCTCCAACCACCTGCACGCCAACCTGAAAGAGGGTGCCCGCGTGGAGCTGGCGCCGCCGGCCGGGGAATTCGTGCTCGATACCCGGGAGCAGGAGGCGCCCATGGTGCTGATCGCCGGCGGTGTCGGCATCACGCC
>NZ_CAXPXK010000029.1:0-29540 GCF_964221125.1 Alloalcanivorax sp. | reverse complement strand
ATCAGCGACGGCCGCCAGCTCGACTTCCGCGTACCCCGCGACAGCGTCAACATCCTCGACGCCGCCAACAAAGAAGGCGCCGACCTGCCGTTCTCCTGCAAGGCCGGCGTCTGCTCCACCTGCCGCTGCAAGGTGGTGGAAGGCGAAGTGGAAATGGACAACAACTTCGCCCTGGAAGACTACGAAATCGACGCGGGCTACGTGCTCTCGTGCCAGAGCTACCCGCTCACCGACAAAGTTGTATTGGATTTCGACCAACCCTAAAACCTTCGCGGGCCCTTGTTGGAGCGGGCCTTGCCCGCGAATAAGCGGCCCCGCCGCGAACAACACACCGATCAACAAGGAGCCACGCCATGACCGTTCTCCAAAGCTACCTCGCCGGCCAATGGCTCGGCAGCCAGCCCGGCAAACCGCTGGCCAGCGCCATCAACGGCGAGATCGTCGCCCACGCCCACGACGACACCCCGGACTTCGCCGCCGCCGTCCACTACGGCCGCACCACCGGCGTCAAAGCACTGCTTGATCTCGACTTCCAGCAACGCGCCGCCCGCCTCAAGGCCATGGCTCTGCACCTGCAGGAACACACAAAAGAGCTCTATAAACTCTCGCGCCACACCGGCGCCACCAAGGGCGACAACGCCTTCGACATCGACGGCGGCTTCGGCACCCTGTTCGCCTACGCCAGCATGGGCCGCAAAGAGCTGCCCTCCGGCAACGTGGTCCACGAAGGCCCGGTGATCCCCCTCGGCAAGAACAACCACTTCGCAGGCACCCACATCCTGGTGCCGCGCGGCGGCGTCGCCGTGCACATCAACGCCTTCAACTTCCCGGTCTGGGGCATGCTGGAAAAATTCGCCGCCAACTTCCTCGCCGGCATGCCCTGTATCGTCAAACCGGCCACGGCCACCAGCTACGTCACCGAAGCCTGCGTGCGCCTGATGCAGGACTCCGGCGCGCTGCCCGAAGGCGCCCTGCAACTGGTGATCGGTAGCACCGGCGACCTGCTCGACCAGCTCGATGAACAGGACGTGATCACCTTCACCGGCTCCGCGGACACCGCCCGCAAACTGCGCGCGCACCCCAACGTCATCAACCGCTCCATCCCCTTCAACGCCGAAGCGGATTCGCTGAACAGCGCCATCCTCGCCCCGGACGTCACCCCCGACGACGAAGAATTGGACCTGCTCGCCAAGGAAATCGTCCGCGAGATGACCGTCAAAGCCGGCCAGAAATGCACCGCCATCCGCCGCATCATGGTCCCGCAACAGCACCTCGATGCCTTCGCCGAACGCCTGATCCAACGTCTGGAAAAAATCACCCTCGGCGACCCCGACGAAGAAGGCGTGCGGATGGGCGCGCTGGCCTCCATCGCGCAGAAAGAAGACGTCACCGCCGCCGTCAACGACCTGCTCAACACCAGCGAGTGCCTCTTTGGTGCCGACGGCGGCGCGGCCCCTATCGGCAAAGGCACCGAAAACGGCGCCTTCTTCGCCCCGCGCCTGCTGCGCAGCAACGACCCCCACGCCGACGGCGGCGCCCACGACATCGAAGCCTTCGGCCCGGTCAGCACCCTGATGGGCTACGGCGACCTGGACGAAGCGGTCGAACTCGCCGCCAAAGGCAAAGGCAGCCTGGTCACCACCTTCGCCACCAAAGACCTCAAAAACGCCGCCCGCGCCATCCCGGCCCTGGCCGCCCGCCACGGCCGCCTGCAAGTGCTCAACGCCGAAGCCGCCAAGGAATCCACCGGCCACGGCGCACCCCTGCCCATGCTCAAACACGGCGGCCCCGGCCGCGCCGGCGGCGGTGAAGAACTCGGCGGCATCCGCGCCGTCCACCACTACCTGCAACGCACCGCCATCCAGGGCTCGCCGACCATGCTGGCCGCCGTCACCGGCGAATACGTGCGCGGCGCCGACGTGCTCGAAACCGAAGTGCACCCCTTCCGCCGCCACTTCGACGACCTCGCCATCGGCGAATCCCTGCTCACCCACCGCCGCACCGTCACCGAAGCCGACATCGTCAACTTCGGCTGCCTCTCCGGCGACCACTTCTACATGCACTTCGACGAAATCGCCGCCAAAGACTCCCAATTCGGCAAACGCATCGCCCACGGCTACTTCCTGCTCTCCGCCGCCGCCGGCCTGTTCGTCTCCCCGGCGCCCGGCCCCGTGCTCGCCAACTACGGCCTCGACACCCTGCGCTTCATCAACCCCGTCGGCGCCGGCGACACCATCCAGGCCCGCCTCACCTGCAAACGCAAAATCGACCAGGGCAAAGCCGCCCCCGACGGCACCCCGCAAGGCGTGGTGGTGTGGGACGTGCAGGTGAAGAACCAGGACGACGAGCTGGTGGCCAGCTATGACATTCTGACGCTGGTTGCGAAGAAGAAAGGGGACGCATAACTCGTGTGGTGAGTTAGTCCTTACTCTTTAATTCAAGGCTTCCTTGGTGATGGCCGCTCCTTTTGGGGCGGCCTTTTTTTGTTGAATTTATCTAATTTTAACGTTTACGATGAGAAATGGAGTGCTTTGGGAAGAGGGTTATGCAGAACAGTAAAATAGAAGACTTGCTTTCTAATGTTGATTCGCTGGTTAAAAATTTATATTTATTTTCTGTAGATGTAAAGTTTCCGGCCAATACAAAGGCAGGCGTTTCCATTGCGCATTCTGATTTAAAAGAGCGCAGATCTGACTTTCTAAGAGAGTTAAAAAATACTATTTGCTCATGGGTTTATGGGAAGAGTAAATATAAAAATCTCTTTGAGGACGAACTGGCAAAAAGAAATTCTGATTACCAGAACGTTGCCTCACATATAGAGTTTTTGGCCAGAAAAAAATTTAGGAAAGGGCATCCACAAGGCCAATTCGGCGAGCTTTTGCTCTTTAACTTTATCCAGTTTTTCTTTGAGGCGCCTGCAATTTTAAGGAAAATGCCTCTGACAACAAATAGCAGTGTAGAAAGGTTTGGTGCTGACGCGATACATTATAAAGAAAAGCAATCAAATAATATTTTATATCTGGGTGAGGCCAAAACTTATGAGTCAAAATACCAATTCAATGCTGCAATGGAGGCATCAGTAAAAAGCATATTAAAGACATACGAAGAGATTGAGGATGAGATGCTCCTCTACACGTATGACGATTTCATTGAGCCTGAGCTACAAGAAATTGCGAAATCCATTCAGGATAATGATCTCCCGAATGTCAAGTATGAGCTTGTTTCTGTCGTATCTTACAACGAAACCAAAAATAAAGATGAGGATTGTGAGGAAAAAATAAACCAGAAGGTCAAAGAAATCGTAGCTTCGAGGTTGGCCTCTTGTGATAAAGCAGACGATGTAGATAAAAATATTTTAAAAAGAATGCATTTCATTGTCTTCCCGATATGGGAGCTCGACAAGCTTCTTAAGGACTTTGAGGGGTGATTGCAATGGAGCTTGAAGATAAAGTCATAAACGACCTCTTAAATATTGAGCATAATAATTTTGCCAAAAAAATCGGATTTTTGGATGAAGAGTCGAGTTTTGTTTATATAGATCGCCGAGGCTTATCCGAAGTTCTAGCTGTTTCTGACAGGCTGTCGCGGAGTGACTTAGAAGATGATCGGCGTAAATGTATAGGGATCGTCGCTTTATGTTGGCAATACGCTGATGAGAGCTACAAAGAATCGCTTAGGGAAAATTTCACGGTTATTTTGTCTAGAGTTGGAGTGGCCCCATCAACTGTTTTGATCGATGAGCATTATAAGGAAACGCACCAGTATTCAGAATTTGAGAGCTATATAGGGAAGTTGGTAACTCTTTTGGAACAAGCAAAATGCGAAGTTGAAGTGGGAAGTAATAAATATTTGTTTAGCGATTTCCAAAAAAAGACTTGGCATGAGATAGAGAAAAATAGGATTGTCTGTATTTCTGCGCCCACTTCTGCGGGAAAATCATACGTTATTTATCTATACATTATAAAGATTCTTTTAGGTGAGGCAAGAAGGGTTATATTCATTGTTCCGACTATAAGTCTTATAAATCAAGTTATAAAAGATATATCAAAGTTGCTTCAGGCTAATGAAATAAAAGATGTAGAGCTTTATTCTTCATTTCAAGAGAACTTTCAGCAGAATAAATCGAAAATGGTCCTTGTTTTAACACAAGAAAGGGCGATATCTGCGTTTTCTGGATCTGAGGTCAAGGAGAAATTAGATCTTCTCGTTGTAGACGAGGTGCAAAATATAGAAAGAGCCTCTGCTGAAGACGATCAGCGGTCCAAGATTCTATATGATTTTTTAAAAGAGGTTAAACATAACGATTGGGCGGATAAAACCATACTGAGTGGTCCTATGCTCAATAATATTCAGGACCTTGGGCGGCAAATTTTTGATGACGCTGCGACTTCTTCGGAAACGATAGTTTCTCCTGTATTTAGTTTGACTTATTCGGTTGGTAAAGTAAAAAGCAAATTCTATTTGAGGCAGTACACAGATGTGCGAGCAGAGGCGAGGCAAATAGAAATAAAAAATAGTAAAATGATTAGCGGTATAGGGAAGTCTCTATACAATGACGATTTTCACAATTACTTGTGCTCCGTTTTGGGTTCTTTTCCCGGTAGCGAAAAAAATATTGTATTTTCGCCGAATCCAGGACAGTCAAAAAGAACCTCAGACTATATATCTAGACACCTACATTCTGGTTTGGATGTAAGGCTTAAAAGTTTATCGAGTTATTTACAAGAAACTGTGCATGCGAAATATTCTTTGGCTGAGAATGTTTTATCTGGGGTCGCCTATCATAACGGGAGGCTTCCCATGCATGCTCGAGTTGTCGTCGAAGAAGCTTTTTCAAGAGGCATCATCAATAATCTTGTTTGTACTACGACGCTGATGCAAGGTGTCAATTTCCCAGCATCAAATATATTAATAAGAAGTCCTAATTTGTTCGTGAAAAGACACTCAAGTAGGGAAAACCCAAAACTCTCGAGCTATGAATTCTCCAACTTAAGGGGCCGAGCTGGTCGCTTGCTGAAAGATTTTGTGGGTAGAACCATCGTCTTGGATGAGTCGTCTTTTGATGTAGAGCCAAGCCAAGAACAGTTATTCGAAACATCAAAGAAAGAGATTTCGGTCGGTTATAAGGATTATTATCAAGAATATGAGGGGTTTCTAAAAGATCAGATAGCGAATGACCTCGTGCTCGACGAAGGTGCCGCTAAAAATGTTCTCACATACATCAGACAAAATATTTACAGGTATGGGCTGTCGGCAAAAGCTCGCATGAGAGATGTTGGTATTGATTTGGACGACTCCTATATTGAGAAAACTATCGGTTCATTTTCTTCCTTTTCCTGTCCTAGGGATGTGATTTTTAAAAATAGGTATTGGGATCCCTTTGATTTGGAGCTTCTTTTTCATTGTTTTCGCCAGGGCGCCTTCCCTGAGATTCCTAATAGTGTATGGGATTCGAAGGTCACCAAGGTGTTGGTTGATATTATATCTTTCCTTTCTGAGAATTTCGGATATTATTTTGGTAGGTATATAGGGTCAAAAAATAAGTATAGTGGCGGGCTTCTTTGGAAGATGTGCTATTTTGCTCGAGATTGGGCTAAAGAAAAGCCCATTTATGAAATGTTGAATAGCAATGTTTATGATTTCGATGAAAGTGAAAAAATAGAAGATGATATCGCGCTTATCTTGAATAAGGTTAGTTACGGTGTGCCAATTTTACTAAAGCCTGTTGCCGATATTGTCGGTGGAAATAGTGCTCTACTAGGTGCTATAGAGGCGGGGGCCTACCATCACGCAACGAGATTTCTTATCGCTAAGGGCGTCGCAAGAGATACAGCGATTTACCTAAAAGAAAATTTCTTGCAGAATTTTCAAGATAAAGACGTAGACGGCAGAGAAATTATTGATGCCATAAGGAAAAATAAGGAAAACATGAACTTCTGGATTAAAGTCCAATTGGATGGAATATAAGCCCTTCTCAGGGTTGGAGGGCAAGGAGCTTTAAGGTACATTAAGAAGCACTGCCTCCGGGTGCGGCAACACCCGAAGGCAGCTAACCACAACAGACTGACTAGGAGTCCATCATGGCTGAACGGAATCATAAGCCACGCGCCCGCGTGGGTAAAAGCGAAACCCGCAAATCCAACCGCGATTTCCCCTACACCCGGCACCTTAAGGTGCATCCCGGGCAATATTACCAATCCTTCGATCCTGTCCGCGTCCATCGCCTCAAACAACCCAGGCCGCCCGTCCCCTGGGTGCACGTGAAAGGCTATTGGCTTGCGGAAGCCGGCTTCGACGTCGGCACGTCGTTGCAGGTGGAAGTCAGCGAGGGTCGCCTCGTCATTTCGGCCGCCCCGGAGCCCTCCGGCGTTTGATCGCCGCCCGTGCCGCCGCTTTGCCGGGCGGCGGCTGTCGCGCGTCCTGTTAGTTTTTTCCCTTCCGCCGCTCACTGATCCATGCGCGGCATCGCGGGTCTGCAATCCAGAGCGCATACCCGTTATGATCCCTGAGCAACAATAATCGTCGACGCTCTGGCTCTGGCCTGGGCGTCCAGGTAGTCCGGTTAGCTTGGGGAAGCGCAGTGTTTGAAGTGGGGAAGGAGTATCACCGCCGTTCGCAGATCCATGAGGTGTACGGTGGGCAGCAGCAGGGCGGCATCTCCACACCAAAGAACGCACCCTGTGTGTTCCTGTTCGTCTCAGAGACCGGCGGTCGGCACGGTTACACTGACGAATTCAAAGAGGGCGTCTTTTTCTATACTGGGGCGGGGCAAGTCGGGGACATGGCGCTTACCGGCGGCAATCGTGCCATTGCCCACCACCGTCAGGATGGTAAGACACTGCACCTCTTCGAATACACGCGCCGTGGTTACGTCCGCTATATTGGGCAGGCGTACTGTATTGGGTACCACCAGGAAGAGCGCCCTGACCGGGATGGCGAGCTGCGTCAGGCCTTGGTGTTTCATCTCGATGTGAATTCGTCGCCTCCTTCCTCGTCGGTACGGGAGGCGCGCCCACTCTACGACCCAGGTGATACAAATAGGCTGAAGCGCTATTCGCTGGCGCAGCTTCGAGATGCGGCGCTTCCAAAGGCAGTTAGCAACGTCGAGCCACAGACTCGGATGAGAGTGGCCTACTACCGCGCCGAGGCCATTCGGCGCTATGCATTGGGGCGTGCCAAAGGCTATTGCGAGGGCTGTGCCCAGCCGGCGCCGTTTTCCTCGTCACAAGGTCCTTATCTTGAGTGCCACCATCTTCACCGTGTGGCCGATGGCGGGCCCGATCATCCAGAGAACGTGATCGCTCTTTGCCCGAATTGTCACCGGCGCGCTCACTACGCTAAGGATGCCACGCGTTTTAATGCTCAGTTGGTAGAGGTGGCGAAAGCCGCCGAGACCGCTTTGTAGGCTGGGTATTGAATGGGGCAGGGCGGGGTCGTTCCTCTGCATCTTTCGTCAAATCCCTGCGGTTAGTTTAAAAAATAAACCAATATGTGCATTTATAGGATATTTCGGGCTATAAATTAAACTACCGATGGTTTAATTTATAGCCTGATATGTTCTTTATGGGCTTATATCAGTGAAAAATGTAAACCAGCTCCTCCAGCAATGGCCCGCCGGCGCGGTCCTCTCCCAGCCCTGGCTGACGGCTCATGGTGTCTCAAGCGTGGCCGCCGGGCGTTGGGCGCGGGAGGGTTGGCTGGCGCGGGTGGGGCATGGCGCCTACCGGCGGGCCGGCGACAAGGTGAATTGGCAGGGCGGGCTGTACGGGTTGCAGCAGCCGCTCACGGAGACGCCGGCCTTCTGGTTGGGCGGGTTGTCGGCGCTGGAGCTCAGCGAAGGCAGCCATTTCCTGCGCTTTGGTGAGGAAGCGCTCACTCTCTGGGGCGAGCCCGGCCGGCGGCTGCCGCGCTGGTTCGCCGGGTATGACTGGGGGGCGAGGGTGAGCTATCAGCAGTACGCCTTGTTCTGCCGGGCGCCTGCGGACAGTATCCAGCCTTATACGCCGCCGGGGCGGGATTTTGATATCCAGGTAGCGACGCCGGAGCGCGCGGTGTTGGAGTGGTTTTATGCGCTGTCCGGTGAGGCGTTCTTTGGCAGCCTGGTGTCGGAGACGTTCGGCGGGCTGGTGACGCTGCGTCCCCGGCGTTTGCAGGTATTGCTGGAGGCCTGTCGCTCGGTCAAAGTGAAGCGGGCTTTCCTGTTGCTGGCCCGTCATTACGGTCATGCCTGGTATCGGCGTCTGGACACGGGGCGTATCGATCTGGGCGCGGGTAAGCGTCAGTTGTATCCGCGCGGTCGGCTGGACAGGGACTTTCAGATAACGGTACCCAGGGAGTGGGGGGATGACGTTTGATGCACGCTATGCGGACCAGGTGCGGCTGCTGCTGCGAGTGCTGCCGCTTGTGGCGCAAGAAAAAGACTTTGCCCTGAAGGGCGGCACGGCCATTAATCTCTTCGTGCGCGATATGCCGCGGCTGTCCGTGGACATTGATTTGGCGTACCTGCCGGACCACGGGCGTGCCGACGCTCTGGGACGCTCCCGGGAGGCCCTGACCCGGATACAAGGGCGCATCAAGACGCAGCTGCCCGGGGTTAGCTGCCTTCAACACAACCGAGGGGATGACGATCTCAAGCTGGTCGTTCGCCAGGGGCGGGTTCAGGTCAAAGTGGAGGTGAACCCGGTTGTTCGTGGCTCGTTGCACACCCCGGAAGAGCGTGACGTCAGCGAGGCCGTGGAAGATGAGTTCGGTTTCGCATCGGCGTCGGTGCTGGCGCTGCCGGATCTGTATGGTGGCAAGCTGTGTGCGGCCCTGGATCGTCAGCATCCCCGTGATCTTTTCGATGTTCACCTGTTACTGGAAAACGAGGGCATAGACCGGCCGCTTTTTGAGGGGTTTCTGGTCTATCTGATGAGCCACCCCCGGCCGATGGCGGAGCTGCTCGCTCCGCGCTGGAGGGCCCTGGATCAGGTGCACGCCGATGAGTTCGCCGGCATGAGCCGGGAGGCCGTCTCCCTCGAAACGCTGCAAGCCGTTGGCGATGCCTTGCTCAAAGCCCTGGCTGCCCACCTTACCGATGCAGACATTGAGTTCCTCCTTTCCTTCAAACGCGGCGAGCCTGATTGGCGACGATGTCCGGTACCAAAAGCCGAATCGCTTCCCGCTGTGCAGTGGAAACTTCGCAATATCAACGCGATGACTCCGGAGAAACGGGCGGCGGCGGTGGCCCGTCTGGAGGAGGTGCTCCGTCTCTTGTCAGCCAGTAACGTTGAGCCATAATGATTCCGTCGGGCCCCCGGTTGAGGAGAGCATCATGATCAAACGCATCTGGCACGGCTGGACCACCCACGCTAATGCCGACCGCTACGAAGCGCTGCTCAAGGAAGAAATCTTTCCCGGCATCGAAGCCAAGCAGGTGCCCGGCTATCGCAGTATTCAATTGTTGCGCCGTGAGCACGCCGATGAGGTGGAGTTCATCACGCTGATGGAGTTCGATTCTCTGGACGCCATCAAGGCGTTCGTGGGTGAGGACATCACGGCGTCCTACGTGCCGGACAAGGCCCGGGAGGTCTTGGCTCACTGGGACAGCCATTCCCAGCACTACGAGGTGCGCGAGCAACGCCGGTACTGATTCCGGGAGTCTCCCATGGCCGATTACCAAGCCACGATCCGCTGGCAGCGCCAGTCCGACGAAGCTTTCAGCGATAACCGCTACAGCCGCGCCCATGAGTGGGCGTTCGACGGCGGCCTGGTGGTGCCAGCGTCGGCGTCGCCACACATCGTGCCGTTGCCGCATGCCGTGGCGGAGAACGTGGACCCGGAGGAGGCGTTCGTGGCGGCGCTGTCCAGTTGCCACATGCTGGTGTTCCTGGGCATCGCCGCCAAACGGCGCTATGTGGTGGACCGCTATACCGATCAGGCCGTGGGTACCATGGCGAAGAACGAGCACGGCAAGCTGGCGATCACCCGCGTGGTGCTGCGGCCGGACGCCCGCTTCTCCGGCGAGCGCCAGCCAAGCCGCGCGCAGATCGAGAAGATGCACCACCAGGCGCACAGCGAGTGTTTTATCGCCAATTCCGTGCGCACCGAGGTGGTCACGGAGCTGCCGGCGTAGTCCATCCCGAAGCCGGATCCCATTCGCTCAGTGCTCTCATCTTGGGACATTTCGGGGTGTGATTGTTCGCCTGATGATAACGCTTTACGTTAATAACGCGATGCGTTAGCATTTGCTAATGATCAGTTCGTTCAAATGCCAGGACACGGAAGCGCTGGCGAGCGGCAGGCGCGTCCGACGTTTCGTTGCCATCGAGCGCGTCGCGCTGCGTAAGCTTCGGCAGTTGCAAATTGCCGAGCGGTTGGATGATCTGCGAGTGCCGCCGGGAAATCGCCTGGAAGCCCTGAAAGGAAACCGAAAGGGGCAGCACAGTATCAGAGTGAACGATCAGTTCCGCCTCTGTTTCCGGTGGACCGCCGCCGGGGCTGCGGACGTTGAGATCGTGGACTACCACTAGGAGGGCATCATGACTCGTATTGCACCCGTGACGCCCGGTGAGCTGCTTCTCGAGGAATTCCTCAAGCCTCTGGGTATCACCAAATATCGCCTTGCTAAAGAGATCGGCGTGCCGGCGCAGCGCATCGGCGATATCGTCGCCGGTAAGCGCGCCATCACTGCGGATACCGATCTGCGCCTGTGTCGTTTCTTCGGCCTGTCCCGTGGCTATTGGCTGCGCGCGCAGGTGGAGCACGATACCGAGGTGGCGGAGCGCGAGTTGGCGGAGACGCTGGCGGCGATCCGTCCCTGGAATGAGCGCGAGAGCGCTTAGGCGCTGCCGCCGATTCTTCTAAATACCCATTTTGGGTAGTTGGAAACCCAACGTGGGTATCTTCCTTGTTCGGCGATCGATGAGCCGACTCCGCGCGCTAATTGGCTCACGGTCCGAGCCGATTCACTTCAAGTAGCCAAGCCCTTACCGGTCTCACCCGCCAACCTCGCTTTCAACGGCCCCTCCACCGCTTCCATAAAATGCCGCACCCGCGGCGACAGCAGCCGGCTGTGCGGGAACACGAACTGCACGGGCATGGGCGGCGGGTTGTAGTCGCTGAGCACGGGCACGAGGGTGCCGCGCTCGAAGTCCTGTTGGGCCTGGTAGCTGAGCACGCGGCACAGGCCGAGGCCGTCGCGGGCGGCGGCGAGTTGGGTGTCGATCTGGTTGGCGCGTATCAGCGGGTCGATGCGTTGCGGCCAGGGTTTGCCGTCCACCTGGAAGTGCCAGGTGCTGCCGGCGGGGGCGAAGCAGACGGTGGGCCAGTCGGCCAGGTCCTGGGGGTGGTTGGGGTGGCCGCGTTGTTCGAGGAGTTCCGGGCTGGCGCAGAGCACGTAGCCGGTGTGGCCGAGGGGGCGGGCGATCAGGCTGCTGTCGGCCAGGTGGCCGATGCGCAGGGCCAGGTCGAAGCCTTCTTCGAGCAGGTCGGTGACGCGGTCGAGGAGGGTGAGGTCGGCGCGCATCTGCGGGTGTTGCTTGAGCCACTGGTTGAGCAGCGGTGTGAGGTGCAGGTGGCCGAACATCACCGGCGCGGTGATCGACAGGGTGCCGGCAGGTTCGGTGCGGCGGCTGTCCAGGCGGGCTTCGGCGCCGTGGATGTCGGCGAGGATCTGGCGGCAGTGCTGCAGGTAGTCTCGGCCTTCGTCGGTGAGGGCGAGGCGGCGGGTGCTGCGGTTGAGCAGGCGCACGCCCAGGTGGCGTTCCAGGCCGGCCAGGGTGCGGACGATGGCGGCGGGGGAGCGGTCCAGCTTGTCGCCGGCGGCGGAGAGGCTGCCCTGGTCGACGATGGCGACGAAGGTGCTCATGGCTTTGAGTTTGTCCATTGGGGGCGTTCGGCTCCATTTGTGCGAAAACCTGAATAAAGCTAGCAGGTCCGCACCATTTATTGAATCCGGCGTTGGGCGTTTACTGGCGCTCCCTATCTCACATTTCACCGAGGGAGCCAGTGATGAAACAACCGCAGCCGATTCGCGAGTACGACCACGTGGGCATCCGCGTCAGCGACCGCCAGCAGGCGGTGGCGTTCTATGAGCAGCTCGGGTTCACGGAGGTGCGCCGCTTCGAGCCGTTCGAGGCCAACGAGATGGAGACGCCGGGCGGCGTGCGCATCAATCTGATCTTCAACGGCACGCGCCTGCCCCATGGCCGCAACGTGCTGCTCGACGAGCCGGTGAAGCTGCCGGGCGTCACCCACCCGGCGTTCGTGGTGGACGACCTCTATGCCCTGAAGGACTGGCTGGACCAGGCGGGCATCGAGATCACCGAGGGCATCCACCGCCTGGGCCCGCGCCGCATCACCCTGTTTATCCGCGATCCGGACCGCAACGTGCTGGAGTTCAATCAGCTATTGCCGGAATCCGAAGACGCCGCCAACCACTTTGCAGCCCAATAAGGAGCGCGCCATGAAGCTCTACGATATGGAATTGTCCGGTAACGCCTACAAGGTGCGTTTGTTCGCCGCCCTGGTGGGCCTGGATATGGAACTGAAGCCGGTGGATCTGGCCGCCGGCGAACACAAACAATCGCCGTTCATCGGTCTGAACCCCTGGGAGCAGGTGCCGGTGTTGGAAGACGGCGAGGTCGTGCTGCGCGATTCCCAGGCAATCCTGGTCTATCTGGCCCGCCGCTACGGCGGCCATCAATGGTGGCCGGACAGCGCCGCCCACCAGGGCGAGGTCATGCAGTGGCTGTCCACCGCCGCCAACGAAATCCATGCCGGCCCCAACGTGGCGCGGCTGATCGATAAGTTCGGCTACCCGCTGAACAAGGAGGCTGCCCTGGCAGTGAGCGCCCGAGTGCTGCCGTTGATCGAACAACATCTGAGCGAGCATCAATGGCTCGCCATGGGCCGGCCGACCATCGCCGAGTGCGCGGTGTTTCCTTATCTGGCGCTGGGCTGGGAAGGCGGCGTGGCACTGGAGCCATACCCGGCGATCCGCGCCTGGATCGAGCGCATCAAGGCGTTGCCGGGTTACGTTGGCATGCCCGGGATCGAATAACGGGCATCAGGTTGTCGCGACGATCAGGCAGGGTTTCGCCGGTTTCCGGCCGGCGGCGCAAGCGCGGAATGGGGCACAATGGGTGGGCCGGCTATTAGCCGGCCTCCGAAACGCTACCTTCAGGCGGACAGCCCTATGACGTTACTGGATCACGTGGAATTCGCCGTGCGCGACGCCGAGGTGTCGCGCCGTTTCTATGAGCAGGCGCTGGCGCCGCTGGGCATGACCCGCATCATCACCGTCGGGCCGGAGCGCACCCGCAGTGGCGGCACGCGCCACGGTTTTGGCAGGGACGGCTATCCCCGTCTTTGGGTGCACGATAACGAGCAGCCCGGGGCGGGCACCCATGTGGCGTTTGCGGCGGCGGAGCGGTCCATGGTGGATGCCTTCCATGGCGCGGCGTTGGCGGCGGGCGGGGTCGATAACGGCGCGCCCGGGGTTCGGGCGCATTATCACGACCACTATTACGCCGCCTATGTGCTGGACCCGGACGGCGCCAATGTGGAAGTGGTGTGCCAGGCGGTGCGCGCCTAAAACCCCGCGCCGGCGACGTCAGTGCTGCCAGCTTTTGTACACAAACTCCAGGCTGTAGCCGTCCGGGTCGAGCACGTTGGCGGCGTAGTAGCGCGGGTCGTAGTGCAGGCGCGGGCCGGGGGCGCCGTTGTCGGTGGCGCCGGCGGCCATGGCTTCGGCGTAGGCGGCGGCCACCGCTTCCTCGCTGTCGGCGACAAAGCCGATGTGCGCGGCGCGGGCGTCCACCTGGCCCGGGCGCAGCCAGAAGAAGATGCGGCCGTGGGCGCCGAAGCCTTTCAGATCCGGGTGGCCCGGCGGGCCGTCCTTGCCGTCGTAGTCGTGGCGGTTGACGATGCCCAGCGGCGCCAGCGCCCGGGTGTAGAAGGCGATGGAGCGGTCCGGGTCGCTGACGGATACGAAGATGTGATCGAGCATGGTGGCTCCTGTGTTTTCGGTAGGTCACCGCTTCTGTAAGGAAACGATAAGGCGAGCTTGCACGATAGCGCTTCGCCGGGGACCGGGCCGCTCCGTTCCTGTCTGAAATCTGCCTGTTCCTGCTTTCCCGCTTGTGCCGGCGGCCGCGCCGGCGTCCAATAAGCGGATGAACGAATCCCTGAACGAACTGCGGGCGCTGGCCGCCCACGCCCAGAACCGTCGCACCGAGACCGGCATCCCCCGCGTGGCGATGGTCCAGGGCGCGATCCCCGAGCACCATCTTGCCGCCGTGTACGATCCGATGATCAACCTGATTTTGCAGGGCAGTAAGTCGATGACCGTGGGCGGGCAAACCCTGCACTACGACCCGGCCACCTACTTCGTGATGTCGGTGGATTTGCCGGCGGCGGGGGTGGTGCGGCCGGCGGCGTCCGGCGAGCCCTACCTGGCGGTGAGCCTGACCCTGGATGCGCGGATTCTGGCGGACCTGCTGTCGGATTTGCCTGATTCCGCCGGCCGGGGTGGCCGGGACGCGGGCTTTTCCGTGGCGGCGATGACGCCGGAGTTGCTGGATGCCTGGGCGCGTCTGTTGCGTTTGATGAAAAGGCCGGACGATATCCCCGCTCTGGCGCCCGCCTACGAGCGCGAGATCCTCTACCGCGTGCTGCAGGGGCCGCTGGGCTGGATGCTGCGCGACATCGCTACGCCGGACACCGCCCTGGCGCGGGTGAACCGCGCGATTCAGCGGCTGCGCCGGGATTACGCGCGGCCGCTGCGCATGGAGGCGCTGGCCGAGGAGGCGGCGATGAGCCTGTCCGCCTTCCACCGTCACTTCAAGGCGGTGACCAACCTCAGCCCGCTGCAGTACCAGAAGCAGTTGCGTCTGCTACAGGCGCGCACCCTGCTGGTGGCCGCCGGCTACGGCGTCACCCGCGCCGCCCACGAAGTGGGCTACGAAAGCCCCACCCAGTTCAGCCGCGAGTACGCCCGCGCGTTTGGCCAGCCGCCGTCGAAGGACACCGCGCGGATCGTCGCCGGACTGCGCGGTTAGCTGTCCGCCTACCCGCGACAAGCGCCGTTGGGTTAGTGCGCGGCGCCGGTCAGACGATGGAAAATCACCTCCAGGCCCGGGGCGAAGCAGCCGTCCCCCGCGAAGTGGCTCGTGCCGTGGGCGTGTTCGTGCCCATGGCTGGCCAGGGCCGGCGCCAGGCCCAGGGCGGGCGGTGCACTGGCGGCGGTGCCGGGTTCGCGGTGGTAAAGGCTTTGCCCTTCCTTGATGGTTTCTTCCACGCGCAGGTCGATCAGGCTTTTCGTCGGTACCGTCAGCGGGTTGTCCGAGAGCACCACGAAATCCGCCAGCTTGCCCACTTCGATGGAGCCTTTGCTGTCTTCTTCAAAATGCTGCCGGGCGGACCACAGCGTCATCGCTTTCAGCGCGGTCATCACATCCACTTTCTGGTTTTCACCGAGCACGCGGCCACTGCGGGTGGTGCGGTTCACCGTGGTGTCGAGCACGCGCATGGAGTCGGGCAGCGCCACCGGGGCGTCGTGGTGGGTGGTGAAGCGCAGGCCGCGTTCGCGGACCCAGCCGGTAGGTGAGATATTTTCCGCTCGCTGCGGGCCAAGCACGGAGTCGCGGTGCCAGTCGCCCCAGTAGAAGGTGTGCATGGGGAACAGGGACGGCAGGATGCCCAGCTCCTCAAGCGCGGGGATCTGATCCTGGCGCAGGGTCTGGCCGTGAATCAGCACCGGCCGCACGTCCACGTCCGGCACGCGGGCCTGGGCCTCGCGCCAGCCCATGATCATCTGGTCGATGGCGCGGTCGCCGTTGGCGTGGGTGAGTGTTTGCCAGCGGTTCTCCAGGGCCCGGGTGTAGACCTCGACCACTTTGTCGTCGTCCACCACGCCGTAGCCGGCGTAGTCGTCGCCCTTGCCTTCCGGCGGCTGGTAATAGGGCTCGGTGAGCCAGGCGGTTTTGCCCTGGGGGGAGCCGTCGAGCGTCAGCTTGATGCCGCCGATGCGGACGTGGTTGTGGTATTGCGGCGCGCTGTCAGTGTTTTGATAGAACGGCGCCACCATCAGCTCTTCCACGCCGGGATTGAGGATATCCGGGTAGGAGACGATGTCCGCCCGCAGGGCGCCGGCGTTGGCGGCGGCCTGGGCGATCTTAATGTGGTTCGGCGCGCTGCGGCCGTCCTGCAGGGTGGTGTAGCCGTAGCGGGTGTAGAGCTTCTCGCCTTCCTGCAACATGGCGATGGCCTGCTGCGGATTCATTTTCGGGAACAGTTTGCCCAGCGCCATGAAGAAGGCGTTCTCTTCCAGCAGCCCGGTGGGTTCGCCGGTGGCCGGATCCTTGACGATCACGCCACCCTTCGGGTTGTCGCTGTCGGCGGTGATACCCAATTGTTTCAGGCCGGCGCTGTTGACCACGCCGAAGTGGGCGGACTGATGAATCACCAGTACCGGTTGGTCCTGGCTGACCTGGTCCAGTTCGGCGCGGGTGGGGTGGCGCTTTTCGGCCAGTTGCGAATCGTCGTAGCCGAAGCCGTAGATCAGGCCGAACTGCTCGCGCAGCACCGAGTCCTTCGAAAACGTTTTCAGCGTCTCGATCATCGATGCCACATCGGTGACGCCGCCGTCCGGCGGCGGCAGCAGGTTGGCGCTCATCGCCTGGAAGCCGACGAAGAACACGTGGCCGTGGGCGTCGACGAAGCCGGGGAGCAAGGTACGGCCGTTGAGATCGTGCACGGTGGTGGCGTCGCCACGGTGGCGCAATACCGCTTTGCGTTTACCCACGGCGACGATACGACCATCGCGGACCGCCACGGCGTCCGCTTCCGGCTGCTCGTCGTCGACGGTGATGATCGGGCCGTTCAGCCAGATCGCGTCCGCCGGCTCGGCGGGCGGTGCGTGCTGGCACCCCGCCAGGGCCGCCAGCGTTACCGCCGGCAGCAGTTTCCTTAACAAGGTCATAGCTCTCCCTCTTATCTTTATCGTTGTTGTTCAATCGACGGCGTGGGCGCCGCCGTGCCTTATCATACCTTCTTGAGAGAAGGCGCGGACCGCCTCAGCGGCAATCCGCCGTTGGCGGCTTAGCGTCATTGCGCGTAGCCAGGCTTTTACAGGGAGTGGTGTAAAGAGGTGTCAAGAGGCGGGCTCCTGTCCTGCTACGCCGCGCTCAGCCGCCCAGGTAGGCGGCTTTCACGCTCTCGTCGTTGAGCAGGGCGTGGCCGCTGCCGGTGGCGACGATGTCGCCGGTCTCCAGCACGTAGCCCCGGTCGGCGATGGCCAGTGCTTCGGAGGCGTTCTGCTCCACCACGAAGATGGTGATGCCTTCCTGCTGTAGCTCTTTGATGATGCCGAAGATCTCGTCGATGATCAGCGGCGCCAGGCCCATGCTGGGTTCGTCGAGCAGCAGCAGCTTGGGTTTGGCCATCAGCGCGCGGCCGATGGCGAGCATCTGCTGCTGGCCGCCGGACAGGTTGCCGGCGTGCAGGCGGCGCTTTTCCTTGAGGATCGGGAAGCGCTGGTACATGGCGTCCAGATCGTCGGGGACGGTCTTGTCGCGGCGGCGGCTGAAGGCGCCAAGTGTGAGGTTGTCTTCCACCGACAGGCCGGCGAACACCTGGCGGCCTTCGGGCACCTGGACAATGCCACGGTGGACCCGGTCGGCGGCCTTGCAGCGGGCCAGGTTCTGGCCGCCGAAATGGACGGTGCCGGCGCTCAACGGCTGCAGGCCGGAGATCACCCGCAGCAGGGTGGACTTGCCGGCGCCGTTGGCGCCCACCAGGGCGACGGTTTCGCCCCGGGCGATGGTGACGTCGAGGCCGTGCAGCGCTTCAATGCGGCCGTAGCCGGTGCGGATGCCGCTCAGTTCGAGCAGGGTCTCGCTCATGCTATGGCCTCCTCTTCGGGCTTGCGGCTGCCCAGGTAGGCGTCGATGACGTCCGGGTTGGCGCGGATCTCATCCGGGGTGCCGTCGGCGAGCTGGCGGCCGTAGCAGAGCACCAGCACCTGGTCGGAGATGCTCATCACCAGTTTCATGTCGTGCTCCACCAGCACCACGGTGATGCCCTTGTCGGCGATCTTGCGGATCACCGCGCGCAGGGCGTCGGTTTCGGTGCGGTTGAGGCCGGCGGCGGGCTCGTCCAGAAGCAGGATGTCCGGCTCCGACGCCAGCGCCCGGGCGATCTCCAGACGTTTCAGCGCGCCATAGGGCATCGCCGAGGCGTGGTGGTTCAGGTACTGCCCGCAGCCCACGAATTCCATCAGTTCGGCGCACTGCTGTCGGCATTCCCGGTCGCCCCGGCGCAGTGCCGGCAGCTTCAGCAGCGAGGCTAGCGTGCCCTGGCCGAGATGGCGGTGACGACCCAGCATCACGTTTTCCAGGGCGCTCATGTTCATGCAGATCTGCAGGTTCTGGAAGGTGCGGCACATGCCCAGCGGCGCCAGCTCGTGGGGCTTGTGGCCGGCCAGGCTGCGCCCGTTCAGGTGCACGCTGCCGGCGCTGGGTTGATACAAGCCGGTGATCAGATTGAACAGCGTGGTCTTGCCGGCGCCATTGGGGCCGATGATCGAATGGATGCGGCCTTTTCCCACCTCGAAGCTCAGGTCTTCCACGGCGTGCACGCCGCCGAACTCCTTGCTCAGGTTTTTAACGGAAAGCAGTGCGCTCATGCGGCCTCCTTCTGGAAGCGCCGCGCGATGGTGGGTACTAAACCGCGCGGCATGAAAATCATCACCGCCATCAGGATGGCGCCGAACAGAACCATCTCCAGCTCCTGGAAGCCGGTGAGGAACTGCGGGATCAGTAGCAGGATGGCGGCGCCGAGAATCACCCCGTAGGTGGAGGCCATGCCGCCGAGTACGACGATGGTGATCAGCTCGATGGAATGGCCGAAGGAGGCGATGTCCGGGGTGATAAAGCCGCTGTAGTGGGCGTACAGGCTGCCGGCCACGCTGGCGTACACCGCCGAGATCACGAACACGCGCAGCTTGTATTTGGCGGTGTCTACGCCGGCCACCTGGGCGGCGATTTCCGAGCCGTGCAGGGCGCGCAGCGCACGACCCAGCGGCGAGTCGATCAGGTTCAGCGCCAGCCACACCGCCAGGAACAGGCCGCCGGCGGCGAGCAGGTACCAGAGCTGGGTGCCGGTGACGGTGATGCCGAACCATTCGTAGCTACCGAACACGCTCAGCTCATGGCCGAACATCGACAGCGGCGCCACCGGCAGGCCGTCCGGCCCGCCGGTAACTTGGTCTTCGTTGTTGATGACGATGGCGGCGATCACCCCCAGGCCCAACGTGGCCATGGACAGATAGTGGCCCTTCAGATGCAGAATCGGGCGGCCCACCAGCCAGGCCAGCACGCCCACCGCCACCGCGGCGGTGAACATCGCCGGCAGCGGGGTGAACTCATAGTTCTGGGTGAGCAACGCGCTGGCGTAGGCGCCGCCGGCATAAAAGGCGGCGTGGCCCAGGCTTACCTGGCCGGCGTAGCCCACCAGCAGATTCAGGCCCACCGCCACCGAGGCGATCAGGCAGATCTTGATCATCAGGTCGTATTGGAAGTCGTTGGCGGCCAGCAGCGGGGCCGCCGCGAGGACCACGAACAGGGCGATCAGGCCGGGCGCTTTACGGTGGGTTTTGACGGTCGCCATTACACACGCTCCACGGCCCGGCTGCCCAGCAAGCCGTTGGGCAGGAAAAACAGAATGATCAGAATCAGCACGAAGGGCACCGCGTCTTTGTAGTCCGACGAGATGTAGCCGGCGGTGTAGGCTTCCGCCAGGCCCAGCAACAGGCCGCCGAGAATCGCGCCGGTGCTGCTGCCCAGACCACCGATGGCGGCGGCGATAAACCCTTTCAGGCCGAGCATGATGCCGATGTCGTAGGCGGTGAAGGTGATCGGCGCGACGATCACGCCGGCCACCGCGCCCAGCAACGCGGCGATGCCGAACGCCAGCGTCAGGATGGCGCCGGTCTTGATGCCCACCATGCTGGCGGCATCCTTGTTCATGGAGGTGGCGAGCAACGCTTTCCCGAGCGCGGTGCGGGTGAAGAATAATCCCAGCGCGATAACCAGCACCGTGGCGATGCCGAGAATCCAGAGGCTCTGGGTGAGCAGCACCGCGCCGCCCACCGACAGCGATTCGGTGTCACTGAACGCGGGCAGGGCGTGGTAGTCCTTGCCCCAGAAAATCTGCGCCAGGCCGCGCAGGAAAATCGAGGCGCCGATGGTGATGATGATCAGCGTCACCACGTCGGCGTTCTTCGCCGGGGCGATCGCCAGCTTATGCAGCAGCACGCCGGCAATGCCGGCCATCACGATGGCGCCGGGAATCGCCAGATAGATGGGCGCGCCGGCGTCCATCAGCACCACGGTGCCCATGCCGCCGATCATCAGAAACTCGCCCTGGGCGAAGTTGATCACGTGGCTGGCGTTGTAGATCAGGGTGAAGCCCAGCGCCACCAGTGCGTAAATGGCGCCCAGGGTGATCCCCGAGAAACTGAACTGGAAAAACTCGCTGAACATGTTGGTGCCCGGAGTAGTCGGTGAAGGGAGGTCGGTGAAACGCGGTGGAGCAGGGCAGGGGCACGGCGCCGGCCATGCCCCCGGGGCGCGCTTACTGTGTCAGCGCCCAGTCGCCGTCTTTCACTTCCAGAATGCGGAAGGACTCGGCGTCCAGGCCCATGTGGTCGTCCGCGCTCAGCCGGTAGGTGCCGGTCACGCCGACGTAGCCGTCGATGCTTTCCAGGGCGTCGCGCACCTTGGCCTTGTCGGTGGAGCCGGCCTGTTTGATGGCGCGGATCGCCAACTGCAGACCGTCGTAGGCGTAGGCGCCGAAGGTGGAGACCGACTCGTCATAGTGGCCTTCGTAGTCGCTCTTGTAGCGGTTCAGTACCTGATACTGCGGGTCGGATTCCGGCAGCTTGTCCGCCACCAGCAGCGCGGAAGCGGGCAGGCGCAGGCCGTTGGCGGCGTCGCCGGCCAGTTCCAGGAAGCTGTCGGACGCGACGCCGTGGGACTGGTAGAACGGCAGATCAATGCCCAGCTGGTCGTAGTTTCGGGTGACGATGGCCGGGCCCTGCCCGAAGTCGAAGTTCAGGATCGCCTGCACGCCCTCGGTGCCGCGGATGCGGGTCAGCTGCGAGGTCATGTCGGTGTCCTTGGGGTTGTAGGTTTCGTCGGCGACGATCTCCACGCCCATGTCACCGGCGATCTCCTTGGTGACGTTGCGGCCGGAGGCGCCGAAGCCGCCGGTGCCGGAAATCAGTCCGATCTTGGTGAGGCCGCGCTCTTTCATGTCGATGAGCACGCGGCGGGCCGCCTGGCGGTCGGACTGCGGGGTTTTGAACACCCACTTTTTCACCGGTGTGGTGATGGTTTCGGCGCCGGCCAGGGAAATGAACGGCACACCGGCCTGTTCGATCAACGGCACCGCCGCCATGGTGGCGCCGGTGGTGGAGCCGCCGACAATGATGTCCACCCGGTCCTGGCGCAGCAGGCGGTTGGCGAAGGTGCGCGCCTTGGCGGCATCGCCCACGTCATCGTAGTGCACCAGCTCCACCTGCTTGCCGAGCAGGCCGCCGTCTTCGTTCAGTTTGTCGATGTAGAGTTCCAGGGTTTTCAATTCCGGATCGCCCAGGAAAGAAGCCGGTCCGGTAACAGAAAGGAAGGAGCCAATACGAATGGTATCCGCGGCCAGTGCGGGGGCGGTCATCAGGCCGAGGCTCAGGGCGGCGACCGCGCCGGCGGCCAGCTGTTTCAGCGTTGTTTTCATTATCACACCTTTACACGTATGCCCGGGGGCGAATTGTTGTTTTCCTGCGGCCATCAGGTCCCATGCGGGCCGCGCTATGAATACAGGTATAAAGCGATACGCCATACAAGTCAATAACGTGTTTAATGTGTCATAAAAGTGGACCGATCTCGCCAAGTGCCCGTTTTTGCTTGGATTTCGTGAGCGGTTTGTGTCATATAGAAAGACCGTTTGGTAGTATGTCGAATCATTTCAAGGGGTAAGGGAACACCGTGGATTTGCAGTCTGACCACCTGGAACTGTTGATTAAACGCTTTCAACAGCAGCGCCCGCTGCGCACCGGATCACTGATCATCACCCTGTTCGGCGACGCCATCGTGCCGCGTGGCGGCACCGTCTGGTTGGGCAGCCTGATTGAATTGCTGGCGCCCATGGGCGTGAGCCAGCGCCTGGTGCGCACCTCGGTGTTCCGGCTCACCCGCGAAGGCTGGCTGATGGCGGAAAAGGTGGGGCGGCGCAGCTATTACGGCCTCACCGGCGCCGGCCGGCGCCGTTTCGAGAAGGCCTTCAAGCGCGTCTATTCCGGGGTGCAGCCGGCCTGGGACGGCGCCTGGACCCTGGTGGTGCTCAATCAGTTGAACCCGGATCTGCGCCGCGACACCCGCCAGGAACTGGAGTGGATGGGCTTCGGCGCCTTCGCCCCCACGGTGCTGGCGCACCCCGGCGTGGACCGCGCCGAGCTGAACGCGTCGCTGCAGGAGCTGGGCGCCCTGGACGACGCCATCATCTTCCAGACCGACACCCATGAAAGTTTCGCCGCCCGGCCGTTACGTCTGCAGGTGCGCGAAGCCTGGAACCTGGACCAGCTCGCCGACGGCTACCGGGATTTTCTGGATCAGTTCCGACCGCTCTGGAACCAGATGAAAAAGCAGAAGAGCCTGCCGCCCCGGGAGTGCTTTCTGGCGCGGGTGCTTCTGATTCACGAATACCGCAAGCTGCTGCTGCGTGACCCGCTGCTCCCCGAGGAGCTGCTGCCCGCCGACTGGGAAGGCCGCGCCGCCCGACAGCTGGCCCGCAACCTCTACCGCCTCACCCACCAGGGCGCGGAAGCCTGGATTTCCCAGCACGCCGAAACCGCCCAGGGCCCCCTGCCCGAACCGGGCGAAAGCTTCTACCAACGCTTCGGCGGGCTCGATTAGGCTGCCTTTAAGCCGGTTGGGGGACACTTGTGCGAGCGGGCCTTGCCCGCGAAAGGGCGGCTTCGCCGCCCGGCGGGATCCCAGAAACCTGCTTGAACGGTACCAGAGGCCTCTCTGTAGCCCCGCCGGCCGATGTCATCGGCTTTTCGCGGGCAAAGTCCGCTCCCACAAGGCTTTCCCTTCGGCTGCCCTGACAGAGCCCCCTCGTTGCTAAGCGGGTTCGAGTGGTGCGGTAGTCGAAAACAGGCCATTTGACCTGTAATTAGGCCATTGATAGCCGATTTTGTAACATTATGGCTTCAGCCCGATTTATGTTTATAGCGCATTGATAATAAAGGGAAAATAAAAGTTTTGTGGCAATTTAAAACTCCCTTCACTGTTGCATCCGATACATGAATTTCCGTGATGTGTATTGACTGGTGTCATGTTTTGACTATGCTCGAAGACAGGTCGCGGCCCGCCCTGGGCGGCCGCTTTTCCGCCGCTTTTCGTTTTCAGGGGCGCCTCATGGCCTTCGACACCATCGAATTCAGTCTTCAGGACGGCGTGGCCACGCTGGTTCTGAACCGCCCGGACAGCCTCAACAGCTTCAATGAAGCCATGCACCGGGAGGTGCGCGAGGCCCTGACTCTGGTAGAGCGGGCCCGCCAGGACGGCGAATGCCGGGCACTGTTGATCACCGGCAACGGGCGCGGCTTCTGCGCCGGCCAGGATCTCTCCGACCGCGCCGTATCCCCCGAAGCCGGCGCCGACGCCGCGCCGGACCTGGGGCACTCCATCGAGACCTGGTACAACCCGTTGGTGCGCACACTCACCGCGCTGCCGTTGCCGGTGATTTGCGCGGTCAACGGCGTGGCCGCCGGCGCCGGCGCCAACATCGCCCTGGCCTGTGATCTGGTGATCGCCGCCCGGTCCGCGAAATTCATCCAGGCGTTCTGCAAGCTCGGCCTGGTGCCGGATTCCGGCGGCACCTGGCAGTTGCCGCGCCTGGTGGGCACGGCCCGCGCCAAGGGTCTGGCTATGCTCGGCGACAAGCTGAGCGCGGAGCAGGCCGCCGACTGGGGGCTGATCTGGCAGGTGGTGGACGATGACGCCCTGCGGGGGACCGCCACGGACCTGGCCCGGCATCTGGCCACCCAGCCCACCCGGGGCCTGGCGCTGATCAAGCAGGCGCTGAACGACAGCACCGGCAACGACCTGGACACCCAACTGGACCTGGAGCGCGATCTGCAGCGTCAGGCCGGCCGCAGCAAGGATTACCGCGAAGGCGTCAGCGCCTTCATGGAGAAGCGCGCGCCCCGTTTCACCGGCGAATAGCCCGCTTCGCAATGCAGAATAACAACGAGGACGGTCTTCATGTCTGATACATCCGAATCGTTCGCCGGGCCCCTGGCCGCCCAGGCCGGGGAGCAGCAGCTGGCGCGCCGTTGCGCGAACGCCATGTACCAGCGTGACCGCGCCAGCCGGCACCTGGACATGCAGGTGGAAGAGATCGGGCCGGGCCGGGCGGTGCTGTCCATGCCGGTCACCGAGGCGATGATCCAGGGCCACGATTCCTGCCACGGCGGCTACATTTTCACGCTCGCCGATTCCGCCTTCGCGTTCGCCTGCAACACCTACAACGAAGCCACCGTGGCGTCCGGCTGTTCGATCGATTACGTGGCGCCGGGCAAGCTCGGCGACGTGCTCATCGCCGAAGCCCGCGAACAGACCCGCAAGGGGCGCACCGGGGTATACGATGTCCGTGTCAGCAACGGCCGTGATGAGCTGGTGGCCCTGTTCCGTGGCAAGTCCTACAAGGTCCGTGGGCCGGTGATCCACGAGGCCGAAAGCGAGCAGTAATACAACAAAATCAGCAAAGAGAAAGGCAGTGATGGATATGCCGTTTAATCTTGAGAATCGTTTTGACCCGGTGGAGCGGGGCGATGTGGCCCAGCTTCGTGAGTTGCAGCTCGACCGCCTGCGCTGGAGCCTGACCCACGCCTACAACAACGTGGCGCATTACCGAAAAAGCTTCGACGCCGCCGGCGTGCACCCCTACGACCTGCGCAGCCTGGACGATCTGAAGCACTTTCCGTTCACGGTAAAAAACGACCTGCGCGACAACTATCCGTTCGGCATGATCGCCACGCCCATGCGCGACGTGGTGCGCGTGCACGCCTCCAGCGGCACCACCGGCAAACCCACCGTGGTGGCCTACACCCAGAACGACATCGACGTCTGGTCCAGCGTGATGGCGCGCTCGATCCGCGCCGCCGGCGGCCACGCCGGCGACATCGTTCATGTCGCCTACGGCTACGGCCTGTTCACCGGCGGCCTGGGCGCCCATTACGGCGCCGAGAAACTGGGCTGCACCGTGGTGCCCATGTCCGGCGGCCAAACCGAGAAGCAGGTGCAGCTGATCCAGGACTTCAAGCCCAACATCATCATGGTGACGCCGTCCTACATGCTCAACATCGCCGACGAGATGGAGCGCCAGGGCATCGACCCGAAAAGCACCAGCCTGCGGGTCGGCATCTTCGGGGCCGAGCCCTGGACCCAGACCATGCGCGAAGAACTGGAAGCGCGCCTCGGTATCCACGCGCTGGACATCTATGGCCTTTCCGAAGTGATGGGCCCCGGCGTCGGAATGGAGTGCATCGAAAGCAAGGACGGGCCCACCATCTGGGAAGATCATTTCTACCCGGAGATCATCAACCCGGAAACCGGTGAGGTGGTGCCCGACGGCGAATACGGCGAGCTGGTATTCACCTCGCTCACCAAGGAAGCGTTGCCCATCGTGCGCTACCGCACCCGCGACCTGACCCGGCTGCTGCCCGGCCACGCGCGCCCCATGCGCCGCATCGACAAGATCACCGGCCGCAGCGACGACATGCTGATCATCCGTGGCGTCAATGTCTTCCCCACCCAGGTGGAAGAGCAGATTCTCAAGATCGAGGCGCTGTCACCGCACTATGAAATCCATGTGGAGAAGGACGGCAACCTGGATTGCGTGACCGTGCGCGTGGAGCTGAAACCGGACGCGGCCGGCGCCGACGCGGCCAGCGCCGACGCCGCCCAGGAACTCCAGCACCGGGTGAAGACTCACATCGGTATCACCACGAAGGTGGAAGTGACCGTGCCCGGCACCCTGGCGCGCTCCGAAGGCAAAGCCAAACACGTCTTCGACAACCGCCCGAAATAGAGAAGCCCGCAACAAACGAACCGCGCGCTCACCGCGTCGGCCCGGCCCGCGCTTTTACCCAGGCGCGGGCCGCTTTCCAGAAAAGCCGCCCACAAGGCGGCTTTTGCTTTATCGGTCCCGCCAGGGCTAAGCTCCTGAAAAAAGAGGGCTTCGCCATGACCACCAGAACCTTTCGCTTGCTGCTTGTCCTGTGGGCGGCGCTGTTCGCGCTGCTGTTCGTTGTCATCGTGATCCCGCCGCTGATCGGCGACCCGGACCTGCTCGCCGCCATCACCGCGGGCTTCGTCAATCCCTACGCCACCGGCTACTCCCTGGACACCATTATGTGCTGGGTGGTGCTCACCACCTGGGTGGTTTACGAGGCGAAAACCCGACCGGTAAAACACGGTTGGATCGCGCCGCTGCTGGGCCTGGTGCCCGGCGTCGCCACCGGCTTCGCCGTTTATCTGCTGTTGCGGCTCAATGCAGGCACCGATAAGTGATCGCACCGCTTCTCTATATCGCCGCCGCCCTGGCGGAAATCGCCGGTTGCTTTTCGGTCTGGGCCTGGTGGCGGCTGGAGAAATCGCCGCTCTGGCTGGTGCCCGGGCTGGTGAGTCTTGTGCTGTTCGCCTGGCTGCTCAGCCTGGTCGACACCGACTACGCCGGCCGCGCCTATGCCGCCTACGGCGGCGTCTATATCGTCATGTCTCTGCTCTGGTTGTGGCTGGTGGAGCAGCGCGCCCCGGATCGTTGGGACTTGCTCGGCGCCGGCATCTGCCTCGTCGGCGCCGGCGTGATCGTATTTGGGCCCCGTAGCGTGTAGGGCGATGCCTTTACATGAATGCCGTGTATCCGTTAATCTTATCCCATGATTGAATCCTTTGGTAATCGTGTCACGGAAGACCTTTACCACGGCGCCTCCAGTGCCCGGGTTCGAAGGTTGCCGCCCGGGATCAGGGCGTCCGCGTTGTACAAGCTTGATGTGCTTAACGCGGTGGGATCGCTGGAAGAGTTGCGGTCCCCTCCCGGCAACCGTTTGGAAGCTTTGAGGGGCCGTTATGCGGGATTTCACAGTATTCGGATTAACGCGCAATGGCGTCTTGTCTTTCGATGGCAAGGCCGTGATGCCCACGATGTCGCTATCGTTGATTATCACTAAGGCCTGGCGGCGAGGTTTATTATGATTCCCAAGAACAGAGTCAGTACGCACCCCGGGGTGATCCTGCTCAAAGAGTTTCTGGAGCCCCTGGGGCAGACCCAGACAGCGCTGGCCGGGCATCTCGGCATTTCCGTTCAGCGGATCAACGAGATTGTGCGTGGCAAGCGCGGCATCACGCCGGAAACCGCCTGGTTGTTCGCCGAGGCGTTTCAGACCACGCCGGAGTTCTGGATTAACCTGCAAGCCAATTACGATCTGTCCCGGCATCGTCCGGAACGGCATGTCCAGCCACTGAAGGCGGCCAGTTAGCGTTCGCTCCCGTTTAGCGGCAGGCCGCTATAGCGCACTCCGCAACCCCAGCACCCACTCCCGCACCGCCGCGATGGCGGGCTCGCGCAGCCGCTCTTCCGGGTACACCAGGTGGAACGGCTTGGCGTGCAGGTCCGGCCCGAACGGCTGCACCAGCCGGCCGCGGGCCAGTTCGTCGGCGATCAGCGCCTTGCTCATCAGGGCGATGCCCTGACCGTCCAGGGCGGCGGTGATGGTGTGGGTCTCGTCGGAGAACACCAGGCCGGCGCCCATGTCCAGGTCGGGCACCCGCGCCAGCTTTTGCCAGGTCGTCCAGCTCAGCAGCGCGCCGGAATGGCTGGGCGGCTGGTAGTGCAGCAGGGTGTGCCGGTGCAGGTCGTCGTGCCGGGTGATGCCCAGGGTCGGGCTGCAGGCGGGGACAAAGACGTTATCGAACAGCTTCTCCGACACCAGCCCGGGCCAGTGCCCGTCCCCGTAGCGGATCGCCATGTCGGCGGCGACGCCATCAAGCGCCACCAGTTCGTGGGAGATCCGAAGGTTCAGATTCAGCTGCGGGTGGCGGGCACGCAGCAGGCACACCCAGGGCAGCAGAAAACGCCCGGCCACCGCCGGGATGGTGGACAGCGTGACGGTCTGGTGGCCCGGGTCGTGGCGCAGCCGGGCGACCGTGTCGGCGAGGGTGTCGAACGCTTCGCTGGACGCCGCCAGCAGGGTCTGGCCGGCGCCGGTGAGCACCAGTTGGCGCGGTTTGCGCACGAACAGGGCCTGGCCCAGGTAGTCCTCCAGTTGCCGCAACTGGTGGCTGATGGCGGTGGGTGTCACCGACAGCTCCTGGGCGGCGGCTTTGGCGCTGCGGTGGCGGGCCGCCGCCTCGAAGGCGCGCAGGGCGGAAAGGGAGGGCAGTTTGCGGGCGCTCATGGGGTGCCTTATGGATGAGTTTTATTTTGCCATTTGGACAAGAATTCATCGTTTGTCGCGGTATCGAGCGTCGGGTTTCATGGCAGACGTGTCAAGCAGGAGTGAGATCAGCTCACCTGCAAGCCAACCCCAATCGGAGATAACGCCATGACCCGCTTACTGCACCTCGACGCCAGCCCCCGCCCCGGACGTTCCGGCACCCACGAGCACGGCTCCCATAGCCGGCGGTTGAGCCACCACTTCGTTGAGCACTGGAAAGCCGCCCGCCCGGAAGACGCGGTGATGCGCCGGGATCTTGGCGCCCGACCGCCGTCGCTGCTGACCGTGGACTGGATCGAGGCCGCGTTCACCCCGTCGGAACATCGGCCGTTCGCTATGAACCGGGTGCTGGCGGAAAGCGACCGCCTGGTGGACGAGGTGATCGACGCGGACGTGCTGGTGCTGGGCGTGCCCCTGTCCAACTACAGCTATCCGGCGGCGTTCAAGGCCTGGATCGACCAGATCGTGCGAGTGGAGCGCACCATCTATTTCGATCCGGCCAATATTGAGCACCCGGTGGGCCCGCTGCTCAACGACCGGCCGCGCCACGCGGTGATCCTGTCGTCCCGGGGTGGGTTCGGCCTGGGGGCCGGTGGCCCGCTGGCGCACATGAATCATCTGGAAGCCAGTGTGCGCACCGCTCTTTAGTTGCTCGGCATCGAGCACTTCCACGAGATCGCCATTGAGTACCAGGAGGAGGGCGGCGAGCGGCTGGACGCGTCGATACGCGACGCCCTGGCCGATGTGGAGCGGCTGGTGAGCCGGCTGCAGCGGGAGCGCGCCGCCGTGCGTGAGGCGGTATCCGCCTGACGCGTGCCGGTGCGTCAGCGTTTGGTTTACACTGTAAGCCTTTGCCGTCCGGCCCTGTGCCCGCAGACCATGGAGTGTGTCGTTGCCCAAGAAGCCGAAAACCGACCAGGAGATCGCCGCCTTCCGCGAGCGCGTCTGCGAGGTGGCCACGGAGCTGTTCGTGGAGCGCGGCCCGGATAACGTCACC
>NZ_CAXPXK010000028.1:0-48097 GCF_964221125.1 Alloalcanivorax sp. | reverse complement strand
TCCCTACACGACGCTCTTCCGATCTGGCCACCAGGTCCGCCAGGTGGTCCAGGGTGTGGCGCTGGAAATTGGTCACCCGGGGCGCCTTGTCGGCGATCACCAGACCGCGCTGCCGGTTGGGGTTCTGCGTCGCCACACCGGTGGGGCACAGATCGTTATGGCAGCTTTTGGTCTGCACACAGCCCAGCGACAACATGAACGCCCGGGCCGCGTTGCACCAGTCGGCGCCCAGCGCCAGGTTGGCGGCCATGGTGTAGGCGCTGTACACCTTGCCGCTGGCCGCCAGCCGGATGTCCGGACGCAGGCCGGTGCCCACCAGAGCGTTACGCACCAGCAACAGCCCTTCGCGCAACGGCATGCCCACATGGTCGGAGAATTCCTCCGGCGCCGCGCCGGTGCCGCCCTCGGCGCCGTCGACCACGATGAAATCAAGACGGATGCCGGAATCCAGCATCGCCTTGCACAGCGCGAACACTTCCCACGGATGGCCCACGCACAGTTTGATGCCCACCGGCTTGCCGCCGGAATCCGCGCGCAGGGAGGCCGCGAATTCGAGCAACTCACGGGGCGTGGAAAACGCGGTGTGATAGGCCGGCGACAGGCAATCCTGCGCCACCGGAATCTTGCGGGTGCGGGCGATTTCCTCGGTGATCTTGGCCGCCGGCAGTAAACCGCCGTGGCCCGGTTTGGCGCCCTGGCTGAGTTTGATTTCGATCATGCGCACCGAATCCCGGTTGGCCTGCTCGCGAAACAGCCCGCGATCAAAATAGCCGTCCCGGTCCCGGCAGCCGAAGTAGCCGCTGCCGATCTCCCAGACCAGATCGCCGCCGTGACGCACATGGTAGGGGCTGATGCCGCCTTCTCCGGTGTCCTGGTAGAAGCCGCCGCGCCGGGCACCGAGATTCAGGGCCTCCACCGCCGGCCCGCTCAGCGAGCCGAAACTCATCGCGGAAACGTTGAGCAGTGACACGTCGAAGGGGCGCGCGCAGGTGTCGGCGCCCACCCGTACCCGGAAGTCACTGTCCGGCTTGGGACGCGGCGCCATGGAATGGGTCACCACCTGGAATTCGTTGTCGTAGGCGTCCAGATCGCTGCCGAACGGCTTGGCGTCCACCTGGTCCTTGGCGCGCTCGTAAATCAACGAGCGCATGTCCCGGTTATAGGGCCGGCCCTCGCGGTCATTCTCGACAATGTACTGGCGTAGAAACGGTCGCAGAAATTCAAAAAACCAGCGGAAATGGGCGAGCAACGGATAGTTGCGCAGCAGCGTGTGGCGGTGCTGCAGCAGATCGCGCAGCCCCTGCGCCAGCAGCGCCAGGGCCACCAGCGTTAGTAACCACAGCCACGGCGAGGCGGGATAAAAAAACAACGCGACACCGCCGCCAAGGAAGATCAACGCGGCGATCACGGGACCAATGAACCGGCCCGGTCCGGTGGTGCTGTCAGCCATCGTACTCTCCTTTTTACGATGAACCTCAACGCTACCTGATGTGGCCACCACGGGACGGCGAAAAAACGTAAAAGCATGACAAATTCCGCCGCGCGCCCCTGTTTCCAGGCACCGAAAGTCGCAGGATGAATCCAAACCGTTAAGGACGATGCAAGCCAAAAGGAGGTTCATCATGGCAACGCAGAAGCAGATTCAGGCCGCCCGGGAAAACATCAAGAAGGCGCAGAAAACCTGGCGCAATATGAGCAAATCCGAACGCGCCCGCTCTCAGCCGGAAGGCGCCCAGCGCAAGGCGCCGGGCCGTGGCAGCGACGGCGACTACTACCACGTGGCGGTGCGCAACAAATCCCAGTTCAAAACGTTCCGCACCCACGACGTGGGCGACCCGGGCGGCATCCAGCGGGTGGCCGGACAACGCAAAAGCGGCACCTGGGGCACGGTGAAATGGCTGATCCCCAAGGAATGGGCGCACATGAAAGGCGGCAAGCTGATCGCCGACAGCGACGACGCCCGCAAGGTGCTGGAGCAATTGGGCAGCGCGCCGGTGCACAGCAGCGCCGACATGTTCGAGGCCAAACCGCGCCCCAAGGTGCCGGAGAAGGACAAACCTACCAAGGCGCAACAACAGGCGCGCCGGGAGAACATCAAGAAGGCGCAACGGGCCGCGCACCAGCGCGGCCACTGACCCCGCTCAGGGCGTGTCGTCGCTCTCCGGCGTGCCGTTCTGGGCCGCGCCCTCGTCCGCATCGTCGTCGGAGGCGGCGGGCAGAGCGCGGCGCGCCTTGGCGCCCAGGTCGCGCAGCTTGTGGGCCTGACCGAGAAGGTTGCCGCGGCCTTCGGTGAGCCGTTTGTAGGAGGTTTCCCAGGACTGCTGCGCCTTGTCGATCTTGTCGCCCACATCTGACAGGGACTCCGCCACCAGTGACACCTGGTCGCAGATGCGGCCGGCGCGGCTGGCGATGTCCAGCGCGTTACGGTTCTGGTACTCGTAGCGCCAGATGTTCTGAATGGTGCGCAGGGTGACCAGCAGCGTGGTCGGGCTGACCAGCACGATATTGCGCTCGTAGGCCTCGGTATAAAGGCCCGGATCCGCTTCCATGGCGGTCATGAAGGCCCCTTCCACGGGGATGAACAGCAGCACGAAGTCGAGGCTGCGCACCCCTTCCAGGCCGCTGTAATTCTTCGCGTCCAGACCCTTGATGTGGGCGCGCAGGGAGCTGAGATGCTGTTCGCGGGCCAGGCCGCGCTGTTCGTCGTCCTCGGCGGACACATAGCGTTCGTAGGCCACCAGCGACACCTTGGCGTCGATCACCACGTCCTTATCTTCCGGCAGATGCACGATGGCGTCCGGCAGACGTCGTTCGCCGCTCTCCCCTTTCAGGGCCACCTGGGTGTCGTATTCGCGGCCCTTGGTGAGCCCGGAGCTTTCCAGCACCCGCTCCAGAATCATCTCGCCCCAGTTGCCCTGGGTTTTCACCTGGCCCTTGAGCGCCTCGGTGAGGTTGCGCGCGTCCTGATGCATCTGCTGGTTGAGGCTTTTCAGGTGTTGCAGCTGTTCGGTGAGCGCCGCCTGGGCGCGCGCGTCATCGCCGTGGATCTGATCCACCCGGCGGCGGAACTCCGACAGCTGCTCGCGGAACGGCTTCAACAGCCCGTCCAGCCCCTCGCGGTTCTTTTCCTCGAACTGCTTGCTGCGCTGTTCGAAGATTTTCGCCGACAGATTTTCGAATTCATGGCGCAGCTGTTCGCGGCTGTTTTCCAGAAAGGCGAGCTTGTCCTGCTGGCCGGCCAGCCGCTCATCCAGACGGGCTTTGTCGGCGCGCGCCTGGGCCAGGCTCTGCTCGCTTTCCCGCAGCCGTTGCTCAAGATTTCGTTGGCGCTCGTCCTGCTGCTGGTGCTGACGGTCGCGTTCCTCGGCCAGAGTGGCGAGACGGTCACGGGCCTGGTCCCGCTCGCCGCGCAGACGGTTCAGGGCGCCGCGCGTGATCAGTAGCGCGATCAGGGCGGTCACCGCCGCCGACAGGGCGCCGGTGAGAATCCATACGGTCAGATCGTTCATCGCGCCGCCTTGTTGAACAGGGTGTAGAAATTGTCCCGGGTCAGCGCCGCCAGCTCGGCCACCGGAATGCCCTTGAGCTCCGCCACGCACTCGGCCACCCGGGCCACGTAACGGGGCTCGTTGGGTTTGCCGCGGTACGGCACCGGCGCCAGCCAGGGGGAGTCGGTTTCGATCAACAGGCGCTCCAGCGGCACCTGACGCACGGTGTCGCGCAGCGCCTCCGCGTTGCGGAAGGTGACGATGCCGGAAATGGAAATATAGAAGCCCAGCGCCATGGCCTGCTCGGCCATATCCAGGTCTTCGGTGAAACAATGCAGCACCCCGCGCACCTCGCCTTCGCCGTGCTCGCGCAACAGCGCCAGGGTGTCCTCCTTGGCGCCGCGGGTGTGGATGATCAGCGGCAGGCCGGTGCGGCGGGCGGCGCGGATGTGCTCGATAAAGCGGTCCCGCTGCCAGTCGCGCTGTTCCTTGGCGTAGAAATAATCCAGGCCGGTCTCGCCGATCGCCACCACCCGGGGGTGGTCGGCCAGGCGCACCAGCTCATCGGCGTCCGGCTCGCGGGAGTCCTTGTAGAGCGGGTGCACGCCCACGGTGGCGTGCACGTCGGCGTGGCGCTCGGCCAGCTCACGGACACGGGGAAAGGTTTCCAGATCGACACCGATGCACAGCATATGGCTGATGCCATCGGCGCGGGTGGCGGCCATCATGGCGTCGAAATCACCGTCGTAGGCATCCAGATTAAGACGGTCCAGGTGGCAGTGGGAATCCACCAGATCGGGACGATCAACAGCGGTGTCGGACATCAACGGTTCGGCTCCTGTCGCGGATAGCGGGAAAACCGCAAGGGTAGCGGGGAGCGACCGCGAACGCTACATGGTGTGGGTGGGACGATCCGATTGCAGCGAGCCGGCCAAGTGGTTTTCGATGGTGCGCCGGGCGGTGTCGTCCTGGTCGGAAAACTGCACGCCGATACCGGCGCTGCGGTTGCCCTGGGCGCCCTGGGGCGTGATCCACACCACCTTGCCGGCCACCGGAATTTTCTCCGGCTCGTCCATGATATTGAGCAGCAGGAAGATTTCCTCGCCCAGCTTGTAGTTCTTGTCGGTGGCGACGAACAGACCGCCGTTGGTGACGAAAGGCATGTAAGCCGAATACAGGGCCGCCTTGTCCTTGATGCTCAATGACAGAATGCCGCTGCGGCCTCCGGGCATTTTCATGCGATCGCTCCCCCTGACAAACCCTTTAGCGTTATTGGAATGGTCTCAGCAGATTAGAAGCCGCCGGCGGCAGCGTCAACGCCCACCAGGACCAGCAACCATTGTTCCATGAGCAGCTCTTTATTCGGGTTGGCGCCGCCCATCAGCTGCCGGCGCCCTTCCATGACCCGCTGGGCGGCGCGCAGCAGCCGCGCCGGCGGAAGCTGCGCCGCCAGTTGTCTGAGTATCGGCTCCACCTTGGGATCCTGAACCCCGGCCGGGTCGGCCTGCTCCACCTTATCGCCGAGGGCGGCCAGCACCGAAGCCCGGGCCAGCCAGCCGTACAGCACTCCGGCCATCACGCGCGGGTCGTGGGCGGCCAGCGCCTGACCGCCCTGGGCCGGCGACAGGCGCCCCTGAGCCACCGACAGCAATTGCCCGGCGAGCTGCTCGCGGGCCGCGAACCAGTCCGCCTGCTGCAGTTCCAGAGCCCGCAACGGCGCGCCCTGGGCGGCGGCCAGCAAGGCCGGCGCCTCTTTTTCGCCGGCCTGAGGCACCAGCCACTCCAGCGCCGCCGCCGGTTCCGGCAGCGGCAGATGCCGCTGCTGGCAGCGGCTGCGTATGGTCGGCAACAGCAGGCTGGGCTGGTGGCTGACCAGGATCAGCACCAGACCCCGGCCGGGCTCCTCCAGGGTCTTGAGCAGGGCGTTCTGGGCGCTGCGGTTCAGCCCCTCGGCGGGGGCGATCAACGCCACCCGGGCGCCGTTGTACTGGGCGGTGCGGGTACCGAACTCCACCAAACGGCGCACCTGATCGATCTTGATGCCCAGGCTGGTGCCTTCCGGCACCAGGGTGTGCGCGTCCGGGTGGGTGCCGGCGGCGCTCAGATGGCAGCCGTGGCATTGACCGCAGGCGAGCCCGGCGCTGGGGTTTTCGCACAGCAGCGCCTGGGCCAGGGATTGGGCCAGGCGGAACTTGCCGCTGCCGGCGGCGCCGGCGAGCAGCAACGCATGGGGCAGACGGCCCTGAGCGTGCTGCTCCAGCAGCCGCTGCATCTCTTCCCGGTGCCAGGGACAGGGCACCTGGATGGGGGCGTTCAGCGCCACTGCAGCATCTCCTGAAGGTGGTTCTCGAGTTGCGCGCGCACCTGATCCAGGCCGACGCCGGCGTCCACCACCCGGAACCGGTCCGGCTCGCCGGTGGCGCGCTCAAGGTAGCACTGGCGCACCCGTTCGAAAAAGGCCGCCTGCTCCCGTTCGATACGGTCCGGGCGGGAGCGCTTGCCGGCCCGCGCCAGGCCCTCCGCCACCGGCACGTCGAACAGCAGGGTGCGGTCCGGGGTCAGACCCTGAAGCACCAGGCGCTCCAGCGCGGCGATGCGCTCCCGGTCGAGGCCCCGGCCGGCGCCCTGGTAGGCCCAGGTGGCGTCCATGAAGCGGTCGCAGAGCACCCACTCGCCGCGCGCCAGCGCCGGCCGGATCAGCGCCGCCAAATGCTGCGCCCGGGCAGCGAACACCAGCAGCAGCTCGGTGGTGTCGTCCATGGCTTCCGGGCCGGGGTCGAGCAGCACCTGGCGGATCCGTTCGGCCAGATCGGTGCCGCCGGGCTCGCGGGTCACGGTGACGGGGACGCCCGCGTCGCGCAGGCGCTCGGCGAGCCACGCCAGGTTGGAACTCTTGCCGGCGCCCTCGCCGCCTTCCAGCGTGATAAAACGCCCGCTCACGGTTGCGGCTCCGGGCTGGAACGGTAATTCTCGCGCCGCTTGAGCTGATACTCGCGCACCGCGCGCTGGTGTTCCGCCAGGGTGCGGGAAAATTTATGGCTGCCGTCGCCCCGGGCCACGAAGAAGAGGTCCTCGGTGGGCTCCGGGCTCACCGCCGCGAGGATCGACTCGCGGCTGGGCATGGCGATCGGCGTGGGCGGCAGGCCGCTGATCGCGTAGGTGTTGTAGGGGGTTTTGCGGCGCAGGTCGGAGCGGCGGATATTGCCGTCGTAGTCGGTGCCCATGCCGTAAATCACGGTGGGATCGGTCTGCAGCCGCATGCCCTTACGCAGGCGGTTGATGAACACGCCGGCGATGCGGCCGCGCTCCGCCGGTACCGCGGTCTCTTTCTCCACGATGGAGGCCATGATCAGCGCCTCGTAGGGGGTGTCGTAGGGCAGATCCTCATCGCGGGCCGCCCAGGCCTGATCGAGAATCCGCTGCTGGCGCTCCAGGGCGCGGCGCAGCAGATCCACATCGCGGGTGCCGCGCGTGTAGAAATAGGTTTCCGGCGCGAACCAGCCCTCCGGGTGGGCGCCGGGCCGGCCCAGGCGGGCCATCACCGCGGCGCCGTCCAGGTCCACCAGGGTGTGCTCTATGCCCTCCAGGCCGGCCAGGCGGGCGCGCCATTCGCGGAAATTCCAGCCTTCCACCAGGGTGACGCTGCGTTGCAGCACGTCGCCACGGTCGATTTTTTCCAGCAGCGTGAGCAGGGAGTCGCCGGGGTTGAGCTGGTACTCGCCCACATGCAGGCGCGCATCGACCCCGGTGAAGGCGCTGTAGAGCCGCGCCGACCAGCGCCGCAGACGGGCTTCCGGCGGCTCACCGAGCAGGCCGTCGGCGCGCATTCCCGCCAGCAGACCGTTGAACGAAGAGCCCGGCGCCACTTCCACCAGCACCGGCTCTTCCAGGGGCAGCGGCCGGTGCAAATAGCCGCTCACCCAGAAGCCGGCCAGAGGGATGCCGACCAGGAGCAACAACAGCAGCAACCCGAACATTCGTATTTTTCGGCGCATCTATGAAAAAAGAACCTCGAAGTCTTCTTGGAATTGTCGCACCGGCGCGGTGACCGGCCAGACCCATTGCGCCAGTTTACGCACCGGCAGCACCCCGACAACACTGTTGATCAGAAAAACGCTGTCGGCGGTGCGCAGATGTGACAGCGGACGCAGCCGCACCTGCACCGGGCGGCCCTGCTCGCCGGCCCGCGCCAGCAACCAGGCACGGCCGACGCCGGCCACCCCGGCGGCGTCCAGGGCGGGCGTCCACAGGGTATCGCCGAACAGCGCGAACAGGTTCATGGCGGTGGCTTCCAGCGGGCAGCCGCGCCGGTCCAGCAGCAGGCCCTCGTGCCAGCCCCGGCGGGCCACTTCCATGCGGGCCAGCACCTGGGGCAGCCGGTTAAGATGCTTGAGACCCGCCAGCGGGTCGCGCTCCAGGGGCTCGCTGCACAGGCCGGTTTCAATGCCGTCGCGGCGCAACAGCGGCGACCACTTCGGCACGGTGCCGTGCTGGGCGAACAGGGAAGGCGTCGGGTGCGACGGCGGCAGGTACCCGCGACCGCCCGGGCCCCGGGTGAGAATCAGCTTGATCAGACCGGTGCCGGGCGGCGCGGCGGTCAGAGCGTCAGCGAGACAGCGGTCCAGGGCGTCCGGCGCCACCGGGATCCGCAAACGGGCGGCGCCGTCGAGCAGCCGCGCCCGGTGGCGCGGCCACAGTGGCGCCGCGCCGGACGCCGTGACCCGCACGGTCTCGAACAGGCCGTCGCCATAGGCGAGGCCCCGGTCGTTGACGGCGGGCCCGCCGCTCACACCTTGCGGAACAGCAGCGACCCGTTGGTGCCGCCGAACCCGAACGAGTTGGACAACGCCACGTCGATGGTGCGCTGCTGGGCCTGGTTGGCCACCAGGTCCAGATCACAGCCCTCGTCCGGGTTGTCCAGGTTGATGGTCGGCGGCGCCACGGAGTCGCGCATGGCCAGCAGCGTGAAGATGGCCTCCACCGCGCCGGCCGCGCCCAGCAGGTGGCCGATCATCGATTTGGTGGAGCTCATCGCCAGCTTCGGCGCGTGGTCGCCGAACACCTTCTTGACCGCGTGGATCTCGATCAGATCGCCGACCTTGGTGGAGGTGGCGTGGGCGTTCACATAAGCCACTTCCGACGGATCGATGCCGGCATCACGGATCGCGTTGCCCATGGCCAGGGCGGCCCCGGCCCCGTCCTCGGACGGCGCGGTCATGTGGTAGGCGTCGTCGCTCATGCCGTAGCCGATCAGCTCACCGTAGATGGTGGCGCCACGGGCCTTGGCGCGCTCGTATTCCTCCAGCACCACGGCGCCGGCGCCGTCGGCGAGCACGAAGCCGTCCCGGTCCCGGTCCCAGGGCCGGCTGGCGGCGGTGGGATCGTCGTTACGGGTGGACAGTGCCCGGGCGGCGGCGAAACCGCCCATGCCCAGCGGCGTGGAGCCCTTCTCGGCGCCGCCGGCGACCATCACGTCGGCGGTGCCCAGCTGGATCTGCTGGGCGGCGAAGCCGATGTTGTGGGTGCCGGTGGTGCAGGCCGTCACGGTGGCGAAGTTGGGGCCCTTGAAGCCGTACATGATGGCCAGGTTACCGGCGATCATGTTGATAATGGTGCTGGGCACGAAAAACGGCGACAGCTTGCGCGGCCCGGAATCCATCAGCTTCTGGTGGTTTTCCTCGATGTTGGTCAACCCGCCGATGCCGGAGCCGATGGCGACGCCGATGCGTTCACCGTTTTCCTTATCCATTTCCAGGCCGGCGTCACGCAGGGCCTGAATCGCCGCCACCATGCCGTACTGCACGAAGACATCCATCTTGCGCGCTTCCTTGCCGGACAAATATTCGTCCATGGCAAAGTCCGGCACCAGCCCGGCGAACTTGGTGGAGAAGTTCTCCGTGTCGAAATGGTCGATCCGGCGAATACCGCTACGACCGGCCAGAATGCCCTCCCAGGTACTGGCCACGTCGGTGCCCAGAGGGCTCAACATTCCCAGACCGGTTATCACTACTCGACGTCGTGTCACCCGTTCTCCTCCCAAAAAAAACCGCAAGCCCGGAGAGCCTGCGGTTTTTTTACTGACGTTGCGTTGGCTGTGACCGAATCAGCTGTGCGACTTGATGTAATCCACGGCAGCTTGAACGGTGCTGATCTTTTCAGCCTCTTCGTCCGGAATTTCGGTTTCGAATTCTTCCTCGAGAGCCATTACCAGCTCGACGGTGTCCAGTGAATCGGCACCCAGGTCTTCGACGAAGGAGGCGGCGGGCTTAACGTCTTCCGGTTTAACGCCCAGTTGCTCAACGATGATCTTCTGGACCCGTTCTTCGATGCTGCTCATGATGTTATTACTCTCCTGTTGATGGTGTGCAAGCACCTATGAGCGGCTATTCTAGGTGAACGCTGTTCGCGCTTGCAAGCCGCTCTCGGTACTGGTTTTCGCGGATTAGTTTCCAAATGTTTGAGCGCCTGCGAGAAGCGCCCTTACGCCGTGGCTAAGCGCAGCTTAGCGGTTTTCCGCAGCGATGTCTCAACCCGTGAACATCCCGCCGTTCACATGCACCGTGGTGCCGGTCACATAACCGCCGCCCTCGCTGGCCAGCCAGCCCACGGCGCTGGCCACTTCGGCCGGGGATCCCAGGCGTCCCAGCGGTATTTCGCTGAGCAGCGCTTCACGCTGCGCCTCGGGCAGGCCGTCGGTCATATCGGTCTGGATAAAGCCCGGCGCCACCGAATTCACGGTGATGTTGCGCGACCCCAGCTCCCGCGCCAGGGCCCGCGTGAAGCCTTCCACGCCCCCTTTGGCGGCGGCGTAGTTGGCCTGGCCGGCGTTGCCCATGGTACCGACCACGGAGCTGATGTTGATCACCCGGCCCCAGCGGGCCTTGGTCATGCCCTTCAGGCACGCCTTGGTGACCCGGTACAGCGAATTCAGGTTGGTGTTGATCACATCCTGCCACTCATCCGCCTTCATGCGCAGCATGAGGTTGTCGCGGGTGATGCCGGCGTTGTTGACCAGCACCAGCGGCGGGCCGTATTCGGCGCTCAGCGCCTTGAGGCCCTCGGCCACGGAGTCGTCGTCGGCGACGTTGAGCACCACGCCGGCGCCCTGCTCGCCGAGCGCTTCGGAGATGGCGGCGGCGCCTTTCTCGCTGGTGGCGGTGCCGACCACGAACCAGCCGGCGCCGGCCAGCTCGGCGGCGATCGCCCGGCCGATGCCACGGGTGGCCCCGGTGACCAGCGCTACTTTTCTGTCCTCGCTCATAAGGTTCTCCTCAGGCGCCGGTGAGCGCGTTCTGAAAGGCGGCATCGTTTTCCAGGGGCTTGGCGTCCAGGCCCCGGTCGATGCGCTTGGTGAGGCCGCACAACACTTTGCCGGGCCCGCACTCGTAAAGCGTGGAGACGCCGTCGGCGGCCAGCGCGCGCACCGTTTCCGACCAGCGTACCGGCGAGTGCAGCTGGCGCACCAGCGCGCCGCGGATGCTGTCCGGGTCGGACTCCGCGCTCACGTCCACGTTATTGATCACCGGCAGCTCCGGCGCGAAGAATTTGGTGCTTTGCAACTGCTCGGCCAGTTTGTCCGCCGCCGGGCGCATCAGCGCGCAGTGGGACGGCACGCTCACCGGCAGCGCCATGGCGCGCTTGGCGCCGGCGGCCTTGCACGCCTCGATGGCGCGCTCCACGGCGCTCACCTGGCCGGCGATCACCACCTGGCCCGGCGCATTGAAGTTGACGGCTTCCACCACCTCGCCCTGGGCGGCGTCGGCGCAGGCCTGGCGGACCTGGTCGTCGTCCAGGCCCAGAATCGCGGCCATGCGGCCCTCGCCGTCGGCCACGGCGGCCTGCATCAGTTCGCCGCGCCGGCGCACCAGGCGCACGGCGTCGCCCAGGGTGATCACCCCGGCGCAGGTGAGCGCGGTGTATTCGCCCAGGCTGTGGCCGGCGAGCCGGTCGGGACGGGCGCCGCCGGCCTGCTCCCAGAGCTTCCACAGCGCCACACCGGCGGTGAGCAGCAGCGGCTGGGTGTTTTCGGTGCTGTTGAGGGCCTCTTCCGGGCCTTCCTGCGCCAGCTGCCAGAGATCCAGATCCAGGGCGCCGGAGGCCTCCTGGAACGCCTGGCGCACCGGAACGCGCTCGGCGAAATCGGCCAGCATACCCAGGCTCTGGGAACCCTGACCGGGAAAGACGAAAGCGGTTTTCGACATGCGTTTGCCTCTTTGATGTCGCTCGAGCCGGGAGTATGCCGCCTGCGGGCGCGGCTGTCCGCCCGACCCTGAAACAAATTGTGAATGCGCGGCCGCCGCGCCCCGGGAAAACCTAGGAGGCGTCCGCCGGGGCGAGAGCGTCGCGGATCAGCGCCGGCACGTTGCGCTCGGCTTCGAGAACCGCCACTTCCAGGGCGCTGACAAAGCCTTCCACGCCGGTGCCGCCGTGGCTTTTCACCACGATACCGTTCAGCCCCACCAGGCTGGCGCCGTTGTAACGCTCCGGGTCCAGACGGTGCTTGAGCCCGCGCAGCAGCGGCAGCGCGAACAGGCCGCTGAGCTTGCGCAGCAGGGAACGGCCCGCCTCTTCGCGGATCATGCCGCCGATCATGGAGGCGGCGCCTTCCATGGTTTTCAGCGACACATTGCCGACAAAGCCGTCACAGACCACCACGTCCACGTCGCCGACGAAGATGCCGTTACCCTCGACGAAACCGGCGTAGTTCAGATCGGCGGCCTGCTGCATCAGGGTGGCGGCTTCCTTGATCTGCTCGTTGCCCTTGATGTCCTCCTCGCCGATGTTCAGCAGCGCCACCCGCGGCGCGCTCAACCCGTCCACGGCGCGCACCACGGCCTGCCCCATCAGGGCGAACTGCAGCAGGTGCTTGGGTTCGGAATCCACATTGGCGCCCAGATCGAGCATGTGGCAGTGCCCTTTGGCGGTGGGGATGGCGGTGCAGATGGCCGGCCGGTCGACGCCCGGCAGGGTTTTGAGAACGAAGCGGCTGACCGCCATCAGCGCCCCGGTATTGCCGGCGCTGACCGCCGCCAGGGCGCGGCCTTCCTTAACCTGGTTGATGGCCACCCGCATGGAGGAGTCTTTCTTCTGGCGCAGTGCCACGGCGACCGGGTCGTCCATGGCCACCACTTCCGACGCCGGGGTCAGGGCGAGGCGCGGGTGATCGTCGAGTTTTTCTTTCTTCAGGGCCGCGGCGAGGGCGGACGGCTCGCCCACCATGATCACATGCAGATCGGGGTGGCGGGCCAGTATCCGGGCCACGGCGGGCACGGTCACGGGCAGACCGTGATCGCCGCCCATGGCGTCCACGGCCAGGGTCACAACCGCTGACATGGCAAATTTCCTGCTTGGCGAAGCGACGGCCATGATACGAGTTCGATCCGGCCGTGGATAGAGAAACGGGAGCCCTGAAGGCTCCCGTTACACAGTCGTCCTGTTGTCACCGTCGGGCGGCGTACCGTCGGGCGGCGCACCGCCCGCGGCAAACGGACTTACTCTTCTTCGTCGTCCAGTTCCGCGGTGCGCAGCACCTGGCGGCCGCGGTACATGCCGTCCGGAGAGATGTGGTGACGGCGGTGCACTTCACCGGTGCTCGCGTCTTCGGTGATAGCGGGCGCGGTCAGCGCATCGTGGGAACGACGCATGCCACGCTTGGAACGGGTTTTGCGACTCTTCTGAACAGCCATTTGTTGCTCCTCGGCGTATTACTTGCGGCGGCCCTTGAGACGGGCCAGCACGGCAAACGGATTATCCGGATCGGACTGATTGTCATCCTGGTCGCCCGGATCCCCAGCGCTCTGGGGCGGCGGATCGGGGCACTGATCGTGAAGCGCCACCAGCGGCATCGCCAGCAGCAGCTCTTCTTCCACCAGTTCCGCCAGCGTCATGCGCTCCTCGGTAACCAGCAATGGATCCAGGTCGGCGGGCAATGCCTTGGCCTGCTCTTCGCTCCACACCAACATCAGATCGACGTCGGCGGCGACTTCCTGTTGCACCGGCTCCAGACAACGCTGGCACACCAGAACCAGAGAAGTCTCCACCCGGCCCTGAACGCGCCGGCGGCCGTCCTCGTCCCGGCCAAAGGCCAGGCTCACCCGGACCGGCTGGTCCAGACTCTCGCGATATTCCCGCAGTCTGGGGAGGTCCCCGACCCGGGCTTCGCCTTCGACGACGCGTTCCTGGTCCGCGAACTTCCTCGGTTCCAGATACGGTGGCAGTTGCCCTGAAAACATAAGCGCGCAATTCTAGGCGCGGGCCCGCGTCCTGTCAAAGCGAAAATACACCCGCGACGCCCGGCTTAACTGTCTGAGAAAGCTGGTTTTTTCGTGCACCGGATCGGGGCCGTGGGTACACTCCCGACCCGCAACCACCCGCCACCGACCAGGAGACCGCCATGACCGACCAGCCACAGCCTTTGATTCTGGCCTCCTCGTCGCCGTTCCGCCGCGAGCTGCTGGGCAAGCTGCGTCTGTCATTCCAGCATCACAGCCCGGACATCGACGAGCGCGCCCGGCCCGGCGAAACGCCCACGGAGCTGGTGCTGCGCCTGGCGCGGGACAAGGCCGCCGCCCTCGCCGACGCACACCCGGACGCCCTGATCATCGGCTCCGACCAGGTGGCGGTGATCGACGGCGACGTGCTCGGCAAGCCCGGCGATCACGACACCGCCGTGGCCCAGCTGCGCCGCGCCAGCGGCCGCACCGTGCAGTTTCTCACCGGGCTGTGCCTGCTGAACAGCGCCACCGGCCGCCACCAGAGCGGCTGCGAGCGCTTCACCGTGCACTTCCGCCAACTCCGTGACCGCCAGATTGAGCGCTATATCGAGGTCGAACAACCCCTCAACTGCGCCGGCAGCTTTAAGTCCGAAGGCCTGGGTATTGTGCTGTTCAAAGCGCTCGAAGGGCGGGACCCCAATGCCCTGGTGGGGCTACCGCTGATCATGCTGACCGACTTCTTAGCCGCCGAGGGCGTCATCCTTCCGGGATAGAGCCGCAAGCCAGCGATGGTGGCTAACTGTGCGAGCGGGCCCAGCCCGCGAAAGGCAAGCGCAGCTTGCCGGCAGGATCCCAGAGACCTCTCTAACAAAGCACCAACAACGCCTCTGGTATCCCGCCGGGTGGCCAAGGCCACCCTTTCGCGGGCAAGGCCCGCTCCCACAAAACTCGGTTAGCGCAGCGTGGGCGCGCCGCCTTCCAGGCCCAGGGTCTGGCCGATGCCGTTGCCGATTGAGGTGCCGAAGCGCTTCAGGAAGCGGTCCACCGGCGAGCGGGTGACGGTGTAGTCCACCATTTCCTCCAGGCCGGCCACGTCGCGGGCCACCTGCCCCGGGCTTTTCAGGCCGTCGATCAGCCCCAGCTCCAGAGCGCGCTCACCGGTCCAGAACAGGCCGGAAAACAGCTCCGGGTTCTCGTCCACTTTCAAGCGGTCGCCACGACCGTCCTTCACCGCGCCGATAAACTGCTGGTGGATCTCGTTGAGCATGGTCTGCACGTGCTCGCGGTCGGACTCGCGCACCGGCGAGAACGGGTCGAGCAGCGCCTTATTCTCGCCGGCGGTGTACACGCGGCGCTCCACGCCCAGCTTCTCGGCGGCTTCCTGCACCCCGAAGCTGGCCATGATCACGCCGATGGAGCCGACGATGCTGGCCGGGTCGGCGTAGATCTGGTCGGCGGCGGCGGCGATGTAATAGGCGCCGGAGGCGCCCATATCGGTGATCGCCGCGTACAGCTTCTTATCCGGGTATTCGGCGCGCAGCCGCTGGATTTCGTTGAACACGAAGTTCGACTGCACCGGCGAACCGCCCGGGCTGTTGACGCGCAGCAGCACCGCTTCGGCGTTCTCCGCCTCGAAGGCGTCGCGCAGCCCGCGGCTGATCAGATCGGCGCTGGCTTCGGAATCCGCCATGATCACGCCGTTCAGGTCGACCACCGCCACGTGGGGCTCGGCCACCGCCATGGCGTCCCCGGAGCGGCTGCCGGTCATCATGAACAGCAGCGCGAACAGATAGATAAAGGTCAGGCTCTTGAAGAAGATGCCCCAGCGGCGGGTCTTGCGCTGTTCCGCCTGGGCCTGGCCGAGCAGCTTCTCGAGCAGCTTCCACTCTTTACTGGTGGGGCCGCTGTTCGCCGGGTTGTTGTTGTCGGACTCCATCTACACCGTCTCCTCGAAGTGTGTTTCGCAGTCCACGCCGAGTAACGGCAGCAACTGCGGTAAAGCATCGATCACCGCCAGCGGGTGAAAGTTCATCAAACGGTCCACCGGATGGGCGCCGTAACTCACCGCCACCCGGTCGACACCGGCGTCGCGCGCCATCTGCAGATCAAAGGACGTATCCCCGACCACCAGCGCCCGCTCCGGCGCCACGCCCAGTTCGGTCAATAACTCCGTGACCATGGCCGGGTGCGGCTTGGAATGGGTCTCGTCGGCGCAGCGGGAGGCATCGAAACTGTCGCCCAGCCCACTGCTCGCCCACACCCGGTCCAGCCCCGTGCGGCTCTTGCCGGGGGCCACCGCCAGGCGCAACCCGGCGGCGCGCAGCGCCGCCAGCGTCTCGCGGGCGCCCGGGTAGAGCCGGCTGGGGCTCGCCTCGGCGGCCACGAAATGCACCGCGTAACGCTCGCGCATGCGCTCCAGATCCCGGTCGCCGATGCCCGGGTAAAGGGTGCGCAGGGCTTCCGGCAGACCCAGCCCGATGATCTCGCGCACGGCGTCGTCCTCCAACACCGGCAGACAAAGATCGGCGCCGGCCTGGTGCATGCAGGCAATGATACGCCCGGTGGAGTCCATCACCGTGCCGTCCCAGTCGAAAATCACCAATTGGTAGGCCATCAGCGTTTATCCGACCGCAGCGCCGCCAGGATGGTCTCGAAATCCTCGTCCAGCGGCGCGTTGACCTTGATGGTTTCGCCGCTCTGCGGGTGGCGGAACACCAGCGACCGGGCGTGCAGACACAGGCGGCGGTGCCCGAGCGCTTCCAGCCGCGCGTCGCCCTTGCGGCTGCCGTATTTATCGTCGCCGAGAATCGGGAAGCCGCCGAACTGGCTGTGCACACGAATCTGGTGGGTGCGGCCGGTACCCAGACGCGCCTCCACCAGGGCGGCGTCGCCGAACCGCTCCACCAGCGTGAAATCGGTCACCGAGGCCTTGCCCTCGCGGGACACCCGCACCATCCGCTCGTTGCCCTGGGTGATCTTCAGCAGGGGCGCTTCCATGCGCCGCTCGCTGCCTTTGAACCCCTGGCACAGCAGCCAGTAGCGCTTCTCCACCCCGCCCTGCTGCATCAATTTCTGCAGGCGCCGCAAAAAGCCCCGGTGGCGGGCGACCATGATGCAACCGCTGGTGTCCCGGTCGAGCCGGTGCACCAGCTCCAGGTTGCGCTCTTCCGGATAGAGCACCCGCAGCGCCTCGATCAGCCCCAGGCTGACCCCGCTGCCGCCGTGCACCGCCAGCCCGGCGGGCTTATTAAAGATGAAGATCTGATCGTCCTCGTAGAGCAGCGCCCGCGCCAGCCGCTCGGCCAGCCCGCCGCTGACCACCGGCGGCGCCTGGGACTCGCTGGTGCGCACCGGCGGCACGCGCACCACGTCGTCCACGGCCAGGCGCGTGGTCTGCTTGGCGCGCTTCTTGTTCACCCGCACCTCGCCGGATCGGATAATCCGATAGATACGCGAACGGGGCACACCCTTGAGGTGGGTGATCAGGAAATTATCAAGGCGTTGGCCGTCACGGCCTTCATCGATGGTAACGAAAGTGACGCGATCGGCGGCGGGGGTATCTGACATGCGGCGATTCTAGCCAAGCGGGCGCGGCTCCGCCAGCGGTGTCGGTGTTCACGGCGCGCTCATGCCTCGCCCATCTATCTGATTGATCAGACTGTGATTTTACTGGTATAGTCAGCCGTCGGCCCGGGCTGGCCAACGGCGACGCGCAGCGACCATTCGCCGTCGGTACACCAAAACCCGCCAGCCCGCCCGACAAGAATCGAACGGGCCCGAAAGGCCCCGACGCTGCAGCCAATCCCCCGGCGGCAACACAACTCCCCGGCGGATTACCGACAACCAACACCAGGTGGTCTGCGGCACAGGTCGAAGACATAGCCGGGCTGCCGGCGAGCAGCGCCAATAGCGCCCCTTGCCGACACCCCAACCGGTACACAGACGGTAAAGTTTACCCGGCACGGCGCGTTTGACGCGCCGGGCACAGCGTAACGCGGATAGAGGGGCCAAGGCCCCGCCAGCAACGCCAACGGCACAACTTCACAAGCCCGGAGAGGAACAGGAAAGGTAGAAGACAGGCAGATTACCAACGTCGTCCGAGCGCCCAGCGCCGCCACGCGTGAGCATTGCCTGCTCGCCACTCTTCCGCCTCCCCACCAGGGTAAGAGGTCTGATACCGGTATTGATACCGGCCCGCTGCATGCCGCCACGAACCTTGTGGTAGCACAACAATGAAACGAATGTTAATCAACGCCAGCCATCCGGAAGAAGTCCGGGTGGCGCTGGTGGATGGCCAGAGACTTTATGATCTGGACATCGAGCATCGCACCCGCGAACAGAAAAAAGCCAACATCTATAAAGGCAAGATCACCCGCATCGAGCCGTCCCTGGAAGCCGCCTTCGTGGATTTCGGCGCCGAGCGTCACGGTTTCCTGCCCCTCAAGGAAATTTCCCGCCAGTACTTCCAGAAAGACCCCAAGGACATCCAGGGCCGCATCAATATCAAGGATGTGATCAAGGAAGGTCAGGAAATCATCATTCAGGTGGACAAAGAGGAGCGCGGTAACAAAGGCGCCGCGCTCACCACCTTTATCAGCCTGGCCGGCCGCTACCTGGTGCTGATGCCCAACAACCCGCGCGCCGGCGGCATTTCCCGCCGCATCGAGGGCGAGGAGCGCCAGCAGCTCAAGGAAGCCCTGGGCAGCCTGGACATCCCCGACGAAATGGGCGTGATCGTGCGCACCGCCGGCCTGGGCCGCGGCGCCGAGGAACTGCAGTGGGATCTTAACTACCTGCTCAAGCTGTGGGGCTCCATCGCCGAGGCGTCGGAAACCCGTAAAGCGCCCTTCCTGGTGTACCAGGAATCCAACGTCATCATCCGCGCGATCCGCGATTACCTGCGCAAGGACATCGGCGAAGTCCTGATCGATTCCGAAAAGGTCTACAACGAGGCCCAGGCGTTCGTGCAGCAGGTGATGACCGATTTTCAGCACAAGCTGAAGCTGTATAACGACGACACGCCGCTGTTCTCCCGTTACCAGATCGAATCGCAGATCGAGACCGCCTTCGAACGTGAAGTGAAGCTGCCCTCCGGCGGCTCCATCGTCATTGATCCCACCGAAGCGCTGGTGTCCATCGACATCAACTCGTCGCGCGCCACCAAGGGCGCCGACATCGAGGAAACCGCGCTGCAGACCAACCTGGAAGCGGCGGAAGAGATCGCCCGCCAGCTGCGCCTGCGCGACATCGGCGGCCTGATCGTGGTCGATTTCATCGACATGGGCCCGGCGCGCAATCAACGCGAAGTGGAAAACCGCATGCGCGACGCGCTGGAAGCGGACCGTGCCCGTATTCAACTGGGCCGTATCTCCCGCTTCGGCCTGCTGGAACTGTCCCGCCAGCGGCTGCGCCCCAGCCTCGGCGAGACCTCCAGCATCGTGTGCCCGCGCTGTGACGGCCTGGGCCACATCCGCGACGTCAAATCCCTGGCCTTGAGCATCCTCCGCCTGATCGAGGAAGAGGTGATGAAGGAACGCACCGGGGAGATCCAGGCCCAGGTGCCGGTGGCCGTGGCCACCTACCTGCTCAACGAGAAGCGCCCGGTACTGCGGGAAATCGAAAGCATCCACAAAGTGCGCGTGCTGATTATCCCCAACCCCAACCTGGAAACCCCGCACTTCCAGGTCGAGCGCATTCGCGACGACCAGACCAAGGCCCAGGTGAGCCACGAGCTGGAGCTGCTGGAAGGCCAGCAGGACCCGGCCACCCTGTCCGCCCAGGACACCGAAATCAAAACCCAGGAGCCGGCGGTGAAGCTGGTGGCGCCGGACACCGCGCCGCCGCCGCCCAAACCGCAGCCGGAGCCGAAACCGGAAGCCACCGCCGCCAAGGCGCCCTCCAAGAAGCCCGCCACCGCGCCGAAGCCGCCGCTGGAGCCGGGTCTGCTGGCCCGTTTCTTCACCTGGCTGGCGGCGCTGTTCAGTGCCTCCGAGGACGAGAAACAGCAGCTTGACGGCAAGCGCGACGGCCAGCGCGGCAACCGCCAGAACCGGGACGACAAAGCCGACGCCCGGGGCAACAACAACCGTGGCGGTGATAACCGCCGTGGCGGCCGCCGCAACGGCGGCAACCGCAACCGGAACGCCGACGGCGATAACCGGGGCGGCGACGGTCGTGGTGGCGATAACCGTGGCGAGAACCGCAAGGACGACAACCAGGACGGCAAGAGCGAAGGCGGCAACCGCCGTGGCGGCCGCAACCGTCGTGGCGGCCGTGGCGGCAACCGGGGCGGTGACAACCGCAACGGCGACAACCGTGGTGCCGACAACCGAAGCGACGACCAGAAAAGCGCCGACAGCGGTAAGCCGGAGTCCAAGCAGGACAATAAGCAGGACGCCAAGCCGGATAACAAAGGCGAGTCCAAAGGTGGCGCCGGCAAAGGCCCGCGCAAGGACGACGGCCCCAAAGCCCAGCGCCGCACCGACAGCAAGGACGACCGTCCCCTGCGCGAGCGCCAGCGTCCCGGCGCCCAGGACAAAGCGGCCCAGGATAAAGGCGCCCAGAGCGACGACCAGGCCACCGCCGGCGGCCCGCCGCCGCGCATGACGTCCGAGGACAACACCCCCGGTCGTGATCAGGAGCGTGGTGACAGCCGTCCGCCCAAGGCCAAACTGGTGCCCGCCGAAGAGCACGGCGAACCGAAAACCGCCGCCGCCAAGCCGAGCGCGGAACAGGCCACCGAGGCTCAGGCGCCCCAGGCCGCCGCCGCCCGTCAGGAAGAGCAGCCCAAGGCCGCCGCGCCGGCGCCCTCTGCCGAGGCCCCTTCAGCCAAAGCGCAGAAGCCCGCCAGTCAGGAAGCGCCGTCAGCTAAGCCGGAAGAGCCCTCAGCCAAAACGGAGGAGCCCTCAGCCAAAGCTGAAGAGCCTTCAGCGAAGGTGGAAGAGCCTTCAGCTAAGGTGGAAGAGCCCTCAGCGAAAGTGGACCAGCCTTCAGCCAAGGCGGAACAACCGTCAGCGAAAGCAGACGAGCCCTCGGCTAAAGCAGACGAGCCCTCGGCTAAAGCGGAGGAGTCCCCGGCTAAGGTAGAGGAGCCTTCAACTAAGGCAGAAACCCCGTCAGCCAAAGAGGAAGAGCCTTCCGCCAAGGTAGAAGAGCCTTCAGCCAAGGTTGAGGAGCCCTCAGCGAAGGTAGAAAAGCCTTCAGCCAAGCCGGAAGGACCTTCAGCAAAAGCCGAAGAAGCTCCGGCCAAAGAAGCGTCTTCAGCGAAGGCGGAAGAGCCTTCACCCAAGGCGGAGGCACCTTCTTCCGAGCAGGCGCCTTCACCGGCAGCGGATCAGGTCCGCCGTGCCGGCAACGACCCGCGTGACCGCAAACCAGGCCAGCCGGTACCGCAGCCGGAACGCCAACCCGCCGCCAAGCCCGCACCGGCCGCCGAACAAGCGCCGGCCAAGGCGGAGACCGGCGAAGCGGAACAGCCGGCCACCCCGGCGTTCAGCAAGCCGGTGGCGCCGGAGCGTCCGGCCGGGCGCGCCAGCAATGACCCGCGCCTGCGCCGCCGTCAGCAACAGGCGGAACAAGCCGCCCGGGAAAATTCCGGCGACGGCAACCCCGGTGCCTGATCGGTCCACCCGACGGTCACACCAATAAAAAACCGCCCTTCGGGGCGGTTTTTTTTATGCGCCGTCGGAATACTTGAAGGCCCGGCGGCGCGTGTCGATGGCGCCCATGAGGTCGTCGAGGGCCAGGTAGAGGCACGGCACCACGAACAGAATCAGCGCGGTGGCGAACACGATGCCGAAGCCCAGGGACACCGCCATGGGGATCAGGTAAGCGGCCTGCAGGGAGGTTTCGAAGATGATCGGCATCAGCCCGGCGAAGGTGGTCATGGTGGTGAGAAGAATCGGCCGGAAGCGGCGCAGGCCCGCTTCATAGACCGCCTGGGCCGCGCCCAGCCGGTGCCGCTGGCGGTTGGCGTAGTCGACCATGATCAGCGAATCGTTCACCACCACCCCGGCCAGGGCGATGATGCCCATGAAGCTGACCAGGGACAGGTCCATGCCCAGCAGAATGTGGCCGAGCACCGCGCCCACGGCGCCGAACGGAATCGCCAGCATCACCACCAGCGGCTGCAGGTAGCTGCCGAACGCCACCGCCAGCAGCGCGAAGATCACCCCCAGCGCCAGGGCGAAGCCGCCCCACAGCGCCGAGGTGGATTCGCGCATGTCCGCCTGGCCGCCCTGGAAGGTCCAGGTCAGGCCCGGGTAGTCGGCGCGCAGTTGCGGCAGCAGCTCGTCGCGGACCACGGCGAGCACCTGGCTGGTGGCGCTTTTCGGCAGCACGTCGGTGCCCACGGTGATCACCCGGCGCCCGTCGCGGCGGTCGATGGAGCGGAACGACTCGCTGATGGTGACGCTGGCCACGTCGGTCAGCGGCACTTCGCCGCCCTCCGGCAGCTGCACCACGAAGGTGTCCAGGTAACGCAGGTCCTGGCGCTCCTCTTCCGGCAGCCGCACACGGATTTCGTTTTCGTTGATGCCGCGCAGCTGGCGCAGCGCGATGGCGCCGTAAAACGCATCCCGCAGCTGCCGGCCCACCTCGGCGCCGGTGAGGCCCAGGGCGTCCGCCTGCGGCGTCAGGCTGACGTCGAACTGCGGTTTACCGGTGGTGTAGCTGTCGTTGACGTTGCGGGTCTGGGACAGGCCTTTCATGGCGTTCAGCAGGCGCTCGCTGGCCTTGGCGAGCACGTCGATATCGGTATGGCTGAGGTCCACACTGATATCGTCGCGCCAGGAGCCGGGGCCTTGCTCCGCCTCGAAGGTGATCTGATCGACGCCCTTGAAATCACCGATCTGGTCCCGCCACAGCTCGACGATCTGCTGCACCGTCATGTCCCGTTCGTGTTCCGGCTTTAACACCAGCTCCACGTCGATTTTCTGCTCGCCGCGCACGTTGGTCTTGATGCCCTCGGCGTTGCGTGCCAGGTCGTTTTCCTCGAACAGCCGCTCGGTTTCCCGGGTCAGCGCCAGGGCCGCTCACCGGCCTGGCGCGGCGTGGTGCCCACCGGCAGACGGATGCCCGCTTCGATCTCGTCCGCCGGCACTTCCGGCATCATGATCATGCCCATGTGGTCGCTGCCGGCGTAGGCGCCCACCACCAGCATCAGGGTCAGGGCGGCGCTCAGGGTCACGTAGCGATAGCGCAGCGCCCGGTCCAGCAGCGGCCGGTAACCGCGCTCCACCAGCGTCTGAAAATAACCGGAGAAGCGGCGCTGCACGCGGTGCAGGGCGCGCCCGTAGACGGTCACCGTGCCCTTGCCGCTGTGCGCCAGGTGGGCCGGCAGAATGAACAGCGCTTCGAACAGCGAGATCGCCAGCACCACGATCACCACCGCCCCCAGCGGCCACCAGAAATTACCGGTGACGCCGGGCATGAACAGCAGCGGCATGAAGGCGACGATGTTGGTGAGAATACTGAAGGTGACCGGCCCGGCGATATCACGGGCGCCCTGCACCGCCGCGTCCATGAAACTCATGCCCTGCTCGCGGTACTCGTAGATGTTCTCGCCCACCACGATGGCGTCGTCCACCACGATGCCCAGCACCATCAGGAAGCCGAACATGGAGATCATGTTCACGCTCACGCCCATGGCCGGCAGGAACAGCACCCCGCCGACGAAGGACACGGTCATGCCCATCATGATCCAGAACGCCAGCCGGTACTCCAGGAACAGGCTGAGAATCACCAGCACGATCACCATCGCCAGGATGCCGTTCTTCAGCAGCATGTCCATGCGGCTTTCAAACTGCTCGGCGCGGTTGCTGTCGATGCGCACTTGAACCGGGTCGGGCAAGGTGGTCTTGAGTTCCGCCATCACCCCTTCCACCGCCGCGGCGATGTCCAGCGGCGACTGGCTGCCGGTGCGGAAGATCTCGATCTCCACCGACGGCTGGCCGTTGAAACGGGAGTGGAAACCGGTGTCCTCGAAACCGTCACGCACGGTGGCGATGTCGCCCAGGGTGACCACCGCGCCGGAATCCGCGCGGCTCACCACGATGCGGGAAAACTCGTCGGCCCACTGCTTGCGCTCTTTCAGGCGCAGCAGAATCTCGCCGTTGTCGGTGGCCAGATTGCCGGCGGGCACGTCGCGGCTGGACTGCTCGATGATCGACGCCACCTGGTCCAGGGTCAGGTCGTACTCGCGCAGCGTGGCCTGGGAAATTTCCACGCTGGTCAGGTAATCGGGCACGTCGCTGATGTCCGCGCGGGTCACCGCGGACTCGCTGAGCAGGCGGTTGCGCACCTGCTCGCCGAGCTGGCGCAGGGTCCAGATGTCCACTTCGCCGTACAGCACCAGCTCCATCACATCGCGGGTGCGCGCCTGCAGGCGCACGCGCGGCTCTTCCGCCTGGTCCGGGAAGGTGCGCACCCGGTCCACCGCCTGCTCGATGTCCTGCAGCGCCTGCATGCGGTTGGCCCCGGCCACCAGCTCCAGCTGAATCACGCCGCTGCCTTCGCGGGCGGTGGACACCATTTCCTCGATGCTCTCGACGCCCTGCACCGCCTCTTCCACCGGCATCAGCACGCCCTGCTCCACTTCCTCGGGCGCGGCACCGGGGTAGGTCACCTCCACTTCGACAACGTCGAGCTGGGCTTCCGGGAAGATCTCTTTCTGTACCTGCACCGCCATCCACAGGCCGCCGCCGAGCAGCAGAATCATCAGCAGATTGGCGGCGATGCTGTTGCGCGCCATCCACTCGATCGGGCCCACCCAGCCCTGGCGGCGCGGCGCGCTCATTCCATGGTCTCCGCGCCGGCGACGTCCTCAAGACGCAGGGCGGCGCCGTCCACCACCGTGGCCAGATCGGTGGCCACCACCTGATCGCCCTGGTCGAGCCCGTCGCTGAGGTAGACGTAGTCGTTGTCACGCAGCAGCACGGTGACGTCGCGGATATCCAGGGCGCCGTCCTCCATCACCCAGACCGTGTCCTCGCGGCGCAGCAGATCGCGGTCCAGACGCACCACGTCGTCCAGCGCCCGGCCTTCGATGGCGGTGCGCACGAAGGCGCCGAGAATCAGGCTCGGCGCGCCGGCCTCCGACTGCAACGCCAACGGGTCCTCGACGCTGACCAGCACCCGCGCCAGGCGGGCGTTGGCGTCCAGCTCGCCGACCAGCCGCTGCAGGCGGCCCTGGCGGCTCATTGACGGCCCCCAGGCGGCCTCGTGGCGCAGGGTGACGGGCGCGCCCTGCTCGCCGTCCTCTTCGGCGAAGCGCAGCCAGCGCAGTTGCGACAGCGGTACGCTGGCCGACACCCAGTAACGGTCCGTGGCCACCAGCCGGGCCAGGCTGTCGCCGGTGCTCACCTGGGAGCCGGTGGCCACGTCGCGGGACAGGATCTGGGCGTCGAAGGGCGCGCTGATACGGGTACGCTGGAGATCCAGTTCGGCGCGACGCAGGGCCGCCTCGGCGAAATCCACCCGGGCACGGGCCTGCTTCAACTGCGGCTGGCGCAGCACCAGGTGCCGGTTGCCCTCGTCCAGCTCTTCACCCAGCAATTCGAAATCCTGTTCGGCCACCGCCTGGCGGCCCTGCTCCAGTTCCAGATCGGCGCGCGCCTGCGCCAGCTCGCTGCGCCGTTGCCGCAGCGCGGCCTCGTAATCCGCCGGATCGATGCGCAACAGGGCGGTGCCCTCGGCCACCCGGCCGCCGGGCTCGAATGCCTCGGCCAGCTCGATGACACGGCCGCTGACGCGCGGCTGCAGGGTCACTTCCCGGGCCGGCACCACCCGGCCCATCACTTCAATCACCGGGGTGAAGCGGCCCCGTTCGGCGCTGCGTACCTCCACCAGCATGGCGGTTTCCCGCGCCACATCGCCGCGCGTGGCGGTGGGCTCGGTCTCGAAGATCAGCACCATCAGCGCCACGCCGGCGAGCAGAATCAGCACCGACACCAGCGCCGTCTTGCCGCGCCCGGCCCGCCCGCTCTCCGGGCGCGCGGCCTGGTCGTCCACCGTGTTGCTCATGCGTTCTCTTCCTCTTCGGGCACCGGGAAGCCGCCGGCCAGCGCCCGGTACAGGGACACCCGGAACGCCAGCAGTTCCTGGCGGGCGGTGATCAGGGTGCGGCGCAGTTCCTGGCGTTCCTGGAGCGCGCTCAGCACCTCCAGGTAACCGACCGCGCCGTTAACGTACTGAATGCGCAATTGCCGGTAGGCGCTGTCCGCCAGTTCCAGCTGCTCGCGCAGGCTCTCCATGCGCCGCTGCTGCTGGCGCTCCTGAACCAGGGCGTCCTCCACTTCCTGGAACGCCACCAGCGTCGCCTGTCCGTACTCGTAGAGCCGTTGCTCGCGCAGCGAACGGAAGCGCCGCGCCTCGGCGCGGCGCTGGCCGCCGTCGCTCAGCGGCCACACCAGGTTGCCGGCCAGGGTCGCCAGCCAGTCGTCGAACAGGGCCTCGCTGTCCGTGGTTTCATTGCTCAGCGACGCGGACAGGGTCAAACGGGGAAAACGCTCGGCCACCGCCGAGGCCAGGTCGGCGTCCGCCGCCTGCAATTGGAAATAGGCCTGCCGGAGATCCGGCCGGCGCCGCACCAGTTCCGCCGGCACGCCGGTGGCGGGCAGCGGCGGCAACGCCGGCAGGGTGCCGTCGTCGGGGAACACCACCCCCTTGGGCGGCTCGCCCAGCAGCACCGCCAACTGGTGCTCGAGCACCCGGGTGCGGGCCTGCAGGGTGAGCAATTGCTCGCGGGACGCTTCCACCAGCTGGCGCTGGCGCAGCACGTCGGCGCTGGCGCTTTCGCCGATGCCGAAACGGGCACGAATCAGCGACAGCACGTCCCGGTTGGTGTCCAGTTGGGCGCTCGCCAGCTCCTGCTGGGTGCGCTGGGTGAGCAGTTCGAACCAGGTGTTGGCCACCTCGGCGGCCAGGGACAGCGCGGCGGCCTGGTAGTCGGCGCCACTGGCCGCCACGCGGAAGGCTTCGGCGTCGGCCTGGGCGCGCACCCGGCCCCACAGATCCAGTTCGTACTCCGCCGCCAGCCCGGCGCTGAACAGATCGGTCTCACTGTCGCCGTCGTCGCGGCGCTCGGCGCCGGCGCGCGCCTCCAGGCTGGGGAACAGACCCGCTTCCTGGCGTGCCCGCACCGCGCGGGCCTGGTTGAGGCGCTCATAGGCGGCCTGCAGATCCAGATTGGCGCCCAGGGCGCGGTCCACCAGACGGTTGAGGGCGGCATCGTCGAAGGCCACCCACCACTGCTGCGGGGCGACGGCCTCGCCGGAACGGGAAAACAGCTCCGGCGTGGCCACCGGCGGCGACGACGATGGCGGCTGGCCGGCGCAGGCGGCCAGCGCCAGCAGCAGCGCGGACAGAACGGCGGCGCGCGCCCTGGGCCAGGAAACTACCAAGGGGTGCATGAACAGAGGACAATCCTGATTTCTTATCGGTTCCGCCGTGGCGGCAAGGCCGGTTCAGGCTAACAGGCGCGCCCCGTGAGAACCACTGGCGCCCGGCGGCAGGAAACAAAGCTTACACCCTGGCGGGTCAGCGTCAGGGCAACGCCACCGGCTCCTGTTCCAGCGTCACACCGAAACGGGCCAGCACGTCCTCGCGCACGGCGGCGGCCAGCGCCAGCACGTCGTCGGCGCGGGCGCCGCCCTGGTTGACCAGCACCAGCGCCTGGTCCCGGTGCATACCCACCGGCCCCAGCCGGCGGCCTTTCCAGCCGGCGTCCTCGATCAGCCAGCCGGCGGCCAGCTTGGCGCCGTCCGGGTGCGGGAAGGACACCAGCTTCGGATAGTCGGCTTTCAGCCGTGCCAGCTCCGCCGCGCTGACCACCGGGTTCTTGAAAAAGCTGCCGGCGTTGGGCAGCACCGCCGGGTCGGGCAGCTTGCTTTGCCGCAGTTCGATCACCGCCGCCCGCACCGTGGCCGGGGCCAGGGTGCGCGGGTCCTGGCCGGCGAAGCGCTCGGCCAGGCCGCCGTAGTCCACCCGGCGGGCGCCATGGCGGTGCAGCCGCAGGGTAATGCCGGTAATGATGAACTCGCCCCGTCGGCGGCTTTTGAACAGGCTGTCGCGGTAGCCGAATTCGCACTGATCGGCGCGAAAGCGCCCTGCCCGGCCATCGGCCACCGCCACGGTGTCCACGCTTTCCAGGCAATCGGCCAGCTCCACGCCGTAGGCGCCGATGTTCTGAAACGGCGCGGCGCCGGCGGTGCCGGGAATCAGGGACAGGTTTTCCAGACCGCCCCAGCCGCGCGCCACGGTGTCCGCCACCAGCCGGTCCCAGACCACGCCGGCGCCGACGCGCACCCGCACCTGATCCGCGCTCTCATCCAGGTAGTCGATGCCGTCGAACGCGGGGATCACCGTGAGGCCCGGCAGGTCGCCGCGCAGCACCACGTTGCTGCCCTCGCCAAGCACGTAGAGCGGCTCGCCCGGGTCGCGCCCGGCCAGCAGTTCGCCCAGCGCGGCCACGTCCGTGGGCCGCGCCAGCCGTCGGGCCCGGGCCGGCAGCGCCAGGGTGTTGGCGCCGCTCAGGTCGGCGTCGTGTTCGATCACAGCCGCTCCCGCAACCGCGCCAGCCACAGGTCACTGGCGCGCTCCACCAGATTGAGCACGTGGCCGAAACCGTCCTCGTCGCCGTAGTAGGGGTCCGGCACTTCACCGGGGCCGTCATCGCCGAGCACATCCAGGAAGCGCGCCAGCACCAGCCCCTCGCGGGCGACGCCCGGGCCCGGGTCGAGCGCGCGCAGGTCGGCCAGGTTGCTGTTGTCCATGGCCAGGATGTAATCGAAGTGGCGGAAGTCCTCGGCGCTCACCTGGCGGGCGCGCAGGTCGTCCATCGGGTAGCCGCGCTCGGCGGCGGCGGCGCTGGCGCGACGGTCCGGCGGCCGGCCGATGTGCCAGTCGCCGGTGCCGGCGCTCTCGATGCGAAGCCGGTCGCTCAGGCCGGCGTCCCGCACCCGCTGGCGGAACACCGCTTCGGCGGTGGGCGAGCGGCAGATGTTGCCCAGACACACAAACAGTATCGACAGCGACGTCATCCCCGGTTTTCCTCCGCTCGCAGGTGGCGGCGCATGCGCTGCAGATCCATGTCCGTGTCGACCCCGCCGGGCACCGGCTCGCGGGCCGGCGCCACATGGATGGCGACGCCGTTGGCCAGGGCCCGCAATTGCTCCAGGGATTCGTGCATTTCCATGGAGGCCGGCTCCCAGCTCACGAACTGGTGCAGAAAGCCGACCCGATAGGCATAGATACCGATATGACGCCACCAGTAGCCCGGGTCCATATCGATATCGTGCGGGTTCGGTTGCTGGCTGAAGGCATCGCGATGCCAGGGGATCGGCGCCCGCGAGAAATACAGGGCGCGCCCGTTGCAGTCGAACACCACCTTGCAGACGTTGGGGTTGAACAGATCGATGCCGCGCTCGATGGGCTCGCACAGGGTGGCCATGCGGCACTCCGGGTGGGCGGCCAGGTTCTCCGCCACCTGGTCGATCACGGCGGGCGGGATCAGCGGCTCGTCGCCCTGCACATTGACCACGATGTCGTCGTCGGCCAGGCCCAGCTGCTCGGCCACTTCCTGCAGCCGGTCCGTGCCGGAGGGATGATCGGCGCGGGTCATCACCACCTCGCACTGGTCGCCCACGGCGTCGCGGACGCGCTCGTCGTCGGTGGCCACCAGCACCCGCGTGGCGCCGCTTTTAGCGCAGCGTTCCGCCACCCGGGCCACCATCGGCCGGCCGGCCAGATCCGCCAACGGTTTTCCCGGCAGGCGCGAAGACGCGTACCGCGCCGGCACTACCACATAGAAACTCATAGCTGTCCTTACTGAGGCTGCGATTGCAATGCACGATCAATCATGGCGTCCAGGGTGGCCGGCGGCAAATTGGCGTGCACCGGCAGCATCCACAGGCGCGGATCGTCGAAATCACGGCATTTTACCGCATCTTTTTCGGTCATGATCACCGGCCGGCCGTCGGCGAAGTCCAGGTCCGCGGCGGTGAAGCCATGATGGTCGGCGAAGGCGTGCGGGGTGACCGCCAGGCCGAGCAGCGCCAGGGTGCGGAAAAAGCGCTCCGGGTTGCCGATGCCGGCGACGCCGTGCACCGCCCCGTAACGCTCGCGGAACGCCGCCGCGTCCAGGGTCTCGCCGTCGCGCAGCCGCACCAGATCGCCGGGCACCAGATGCATGGTGGTGGCGCCGGGCCAGGCGCCGCCGTTGGCGACCAGGAAATCCACCTGGGAAAGGCGGGACGCCGGCTCGCGCAGCGGGCCGGCCGGCAGGCAGCGTTGATTGCCGAGGCCGCGGCGGGCGTCGATCACCACCACCTCGCTGGAGCGCGGCAACGCATAGTGCTGCAGGCCGTCGTCGCTGATCACCAGGTCCGGCTGGAACTCCGTGACCGCCCGCCGCAGGGCGCGGTCTCGCTGAGGGTCCAGCACCACCGGCACCGCCGCGCGGCGCGCGATCAGCAGCGGTTCGTCGCCCACTTCACGGGGGTCGTCGTGCAACGCCACGACGCGTGGGTAGGCGTCCGCCCGGCCGCCATAGCCCCGGGAGATCACCACCGGGTTCAGGCCGCGCTCCCGGGCACGCCGGGCCAGGGCAATCACCAGCGGCGTTTTGCCGGTGCCGCCCACCGCCACGTTACCGACCACCAGCACCGGCACCGGCGGCTGCTCGGCGCGCCGCCGGAAGCGGCGCAGCCGGCGGCCGGCCACGCGCCCCACCAGCCAGCCCAGCGGGCGCAGCGGCGTCAGCCAGCCGCTGCCTTCGTACCAGCCGCGCTCTACGCGGCGGCGCCAATCAACCATGGCCGTTGTCGGCGAAATCCATTTTGTAGAGCTGGGTGTAGAGTCCATTCTTTTCCAACAATTCGCTATGGGTGCCCTGCTCGATCAGCTGCCCCTGGTCCAGCACCAGAATGCGGTCCGCTTTCTCGATGGTGGACAGCCGATGGGCGATCACCAGGGTGGTGCGCCCTTCCATAAGACGCTCCAGCGCCTGTTGGATGTGGTGCTCCGACTCCGTGTCCAGGGCGCTGGTGGCCTCGTCGAGAATCAGAATCGGCGCGTCCTTGAGCAGCGCCCGCGCGATGGCGATGCGCTGGCGCTGGCCGCCGGAAAGCTGGGCGCCATCCTGGCCCACCTCGGTGTCCAGGCCGTGTTCCAGGCCCTGGATGAAGTCCCAGGCGTAGGCGTTGCGGGCGGCCTGTTCCACCTGGGCGTCGTCGGCGTCACGCATCTCGCCGTAGGCGATGTTATGGCGCACGGTGTCGTTAAACAGCACCACTTTCTGGCTGACCATGGCGATCTGACGGCGCAGATGGGCCAGCTTGTAGTCCGGCAACGGCACGCCGTCGAGCAGCACCTGACCCTGATCCGGGTCGAAGAAGCGCGGCAGCATCGCTGAAATGGTGCTCTTGCCCGCGCCCGAGCGGCCGATCAGCGCCACCGTCTCGCCGCTGTTGACCTTGAGACTGAGGTTGCGCAGCACCGGTTGTGCCGGGTCATAGCCGAAGGTGACGTCGCGGAATTCGATGTTGCCGTCGGTGCGCGGCAGGTCCTGGTCGCCTTCGTCCCGCTCTTCCGGGCGGTCCATCAGCTCGAACAACGAGGCCGCGCCGGTGACGCCACGCTGGATTTTCACGTTCACGTCGGTGAGCTGCTTGAGCGGCTTCTGGATCATCCCGGCGGCGGCGATGTAGGACAGGAAGCCGCCCACGGTCAGCGCTTCGCCCATCATCGTGATGTACAGATAGGTGACCGCGCCGATCGCCACCGACACGAACAGCTGCACGATCACCGTGGAGCCGATCTTGCTGGCGTTGAGTTTGGTGTTCTGACGGGCAAAGCGGCGGCTCACGGAATGAAAGCGGTCGGCCTCCAGCTTCTGGCCGCCGAAGATCTTCACCGCCTGGTTGCCCTCGATGGCTTCGCCGAGAAACTGGGTGATATTGCCCATGGAGCCCTGGATACGGCGGCTGATATGCCGGAAACGCTTGCTGGTGAGGTTCACCACCAGGCCCACCAGGGGCGCGGCGATCAGCAGGATCAGCGTCAGTTTCCAGTTCTGATACAGCAGGAAGGTGAGCAGCCCGATCACGGTAAGGCCCTCGCGCAGCATCACGATCAGGGCATCGGTGCCGGCGCTGGTGATCTGCTGGGCGTCGAAGATGATCTTCGACATGATCCGCCCGGAGGCGTTGTTGTTGTACTCCGCCTGCGGCAGACGCAGCACATGGCCGAACACGTCGTTGCGCAGCCGGTAGACGATTTCCTGGGCCACCCAGGTCATCGAATAACTGCCCATGAACTGGCCGAGCCCCTGGGCCAGCGCGATAAAGAACGGCGCGATGGAGACGATCACCACGCGGTGCGGTTCCGGGTTGACCACGGTCTCGCCCAGGTAGCCGGCCAGTTGCGCAGCGCCGGCCTGGGTGGCGGCGTAGATGGCGTAGCCGATGACACTGGCGAACAGGATCAGGGCGTGGGGCTTTACGTACGACAGCAGACGTTTGTACGTCTGCCAGGCATCATCCGGTAGTTGGCTCATTGGCCCTCTTCGTCGGCTTCGCGGGTGGTCAGCGACAGCTTATCAAAGCCCAGCTGCCCGGCCACATCCATCACCCGCACCACCGCCTGATAGCTGGCGTTGGCGTCGGCGGTGATGATCATCGGCAAGGCGGCTTTGTCCTGCCCCAGCCGGAGCAGCGCCGAACGCAGGCCCGCCTCACTGTTGTCGGTGAGTTTTTCACCGTTGATCAGATATTCCCCGAGCGGCGAGACCAGCACCTCCACCGCCTGCGCCGGGCTCTCCGGCGGCATGCCCTGCGCTTCCGGCAGGGTCAGTGAAAGCTGAGTCTCACGGGTAAAGGTGGTGGAAACCATGAAAAAGATCAGCAGCAGGAACACCACGTCGATCAGCGGCGTCAGGTTGACGCTGATCTCTTCCTGGCGCGGGCGCGGGAACTTCACGTTTTCTCTCCAGGAGTCTGCCCCGGAGTCGCCTCCCGCTCACCGTGGACCAGATCGACCAGGTGCACGGCGCTCTGCTCCATGCCCACGGTGATTTCCTCCACCCGGCGCACGAAAAAGCGATGGAAGAAGATCGCCGGGATCGCCACCACCAGACCGGCGGCGGTGGTCAGCAGGGCCTGGGAGATCCCCCCGGCCAGCTGCGCCGCGTCGCCGGTGCCGTGCATCATAATCGCGGCGAACACGTCGATCATGCCGATCACCGTACCCAGCAGCCCGAGCAGCGGCGCGATGGCCGCGATCGAACCCAGCGTGGAGAGGTACTTCTCCAGGTCGTGGACCACGCCGGTGGCCTCCTCCTGGATGCTTTCCTTCATGATGTCGCGGCCGTGGCGGGCATTGGCCAGCCCGGTGGCGAGAATCCGCCCCAGCGGCGACTCCTCGCGCAGCGTCTTGAGCCGCTGGGCGTTCAACTGGCCCTTTTTCAGCCAGCCGCGCACCTGCGGCAAGGTGCCCGGCGGCGCCAGCTTGTTCGGACGCAGAGTCCAGAAACGCTCACCGACGATGGCCAGCGCCACCACCGAGCTGATCAGGATCGGGAGCATCATCCAGCCCCCGGACTGCACAAGATCCTGCACGTTGCGATCCCCTTTTCACAGTTCCGGCTCGCGGTGCCAGGGCCGACCATGGGCCCGGCGCCACTTTGTTATGAGCGCGGCATTATCAGGGCCGCCCAGGCGAAACACAATCATGCCGGTCCGGTCGGTGCGCAGAAGCGTGACGCCGGCCGCCTCCAGCCGGTCGACCACGTCCGGGTCGGGATGGTCGAAGCGGTTGGCGTAACCCATCGACGCCACGGCCCAGCGCGGCGACACGGCCCGCAACCAGGCGGTTGACGAGGAGGAGTCGCTGCCGTGATGGGCAAGCTGCAGCACCGTCGTCGGAGCCACCCGCCCCAGCAGCCGGTATTCCACCTGTTTGGGGATGTCGCCGGTCAGCAGCGCACTGGCGCCCAGGGCGTCCACCCGCAGCACGCAGCTGGCGGCATTGCCCTGGTACGACCCGTCCGGCGGCCACAGCACCTCGAAGCGCACGCCGTCGAACCGCCATTGCTGCCCGGCCCGGCACGGTCGCGCCCCGTCCACCCGGTCGGGCTCGCCGCTCAGCAGGCGCCCGGTGTGCTCCAGATCCGCCAGGCCGCCGGCGTGGTCGCCGTCACCGTGGCTGACAATGGTGAGGTCCGGGGTCAGGCCATGGCGCCGCAGCCAGGGCAGCAACACGCTTTTCGCCGCCGACCCGCCGGCCCAGCCCGGCCCCAGGTCGTAAAGCACCAGGTGGCGCTGGGTACGCAGCGCCAGCGCCTGCCCCTGCCCCACCTCGAAAACGATCAGATCCAGCTGGCCCCGGGCCGGCGGCTCGGCGCCGGGCAACCACCAGGGCAGTAACCCCAACAGCAACAGCCGGCGCGGCCAGGGCCAGGCCGGTAACAGCCACAGCAACGCCGACCCCAGCAGCGCCAGACCGGCCCAACCGGGCGCCGGCGCCAGCGGCGGCGACGGCAGCCCGTGCAGGCCCTCCATCATCAGCACCGAGGCCTCCACGCCGGTGGCCGCCGCCAGCAGGATGGCGGGCACGTCCAGCGCCACGCCCAGCAGCGCCGCGGGCACCACCAGCAGGCTGAACAGCGGCACCAGCAACAGATTCGCCAACGGGCTCAGCCACGCCCAGGTATCGAACAACCAGGCCCCCAGCACCGCCATCAGCAGGGGTAGGCTGACCATCACCGGCCAGCGACCGCCGTCGATCAGCAACAGGATCACCGCCACCGCCGTGAACGACAACCACAGCCCGGCGGATAACGCCGCCAGCGGCTGCACCAGTAAAACCGCCAGCAACGCCAGCCCGAGCACGCTGCCCGCCGCCGGCCGCGCCCGGCGCAGCCGGCAGGCGGCCAGCACCGCCACCATGATCAGGGCGCGCTGGGTGGGCAGCGCGAAGCCCGCCAGCGCCGCGTAGCCGAGCGCCCCGGCCAGCGACGGGGCCCAGGCCCACTGCTGCAGGCTGAAGCGCCGCGCCGGCGGGCACGCAAGCCACAGCAGCGGCGCCAGCAGCCAGCGCCCCAGCCCCCACAGCAGGCCGGTGACCAGCGTCAGGTGCAGGCCTGAAATCGCCAGCAGGTGGGCGGTGCCCAGGTCGCGGAACAGCCGCCATAGCGGCGGCTCCAGACCACGGCGGTCGCCGGTGACCAGCGCCGGAATCACCGCGGCACCCGCGGGACTGACGGACAGCAGCTCCCTGACGCGCCGGGAAAGATCGGCGCGGCGGGCGTCCAGGCTGTCAGGCCGCCCCCGCTGGCGGATCACCGCCGTGAGCACGCCACGGGCGTCGATGCGGTCGGCGAGATCGAAACGGGCGCGGTCCGGCCCGGTCTGGTTGTACCAGCCATGGGGGAAGAAGAGACGCACCTTGCCGCGCAGCCGGTCACCGGCCTCCAGCGCCGGCAGCGGCGCCCAGGCCGTGACCCGCACCCGGTGACGGCCCGGCCAGGGCCGCTCGTCGACGGCCAGGCGCAGGTCCAGAATCATCCGCTGGCGGCGCAGGGTCTCGCCGAAGCGGCGGCGCGTGTCCGTGACCGGCAGCCCCACCACCCGGGCTTCCACGGTCAGCGGGGTGCCGTTCAGATACTCCGGCAGCCGGCGATCCAGCCCCTGCTCCAGGGCCAGCAGCCCGTAGGCCCAGGACAAGGCCAGCAGCAGGCACCAGCCGCGCCCGCGCGGCAGCGCCGCCGCCAGGGCCGCGCACACCGCCAGCGGCCACCAGAGGCCGCTCCAGACCGCCGCGATCATCGCCGCAGGGGAAAACCAGTATCGCATCCTTGCTCACCGGGTTGTTATGATCACGCCTCCATGTAACGGCGCGGCGTCTCGGTCACAGGTCGATGTAGGCGTACGCCGCCCGGGTCGGCATAATAGCGCCCGTCTTCCAGGGACCTTGCAGTTTCACATGCCCAAACATTTGTTCCGCAAATACCTGCCCTCGCCGGATCGCCTCAAAGGACACAAATCCCTGAGCTTCCTGGGAGAGGTATTGTCGGACCCCAACCTCTGGCACATAAACCGCCACTCCCTGGCCGGGGCCGCCTTTATCGGCGTGTTCACCGGGCTGCTGCCGATTCCCCTGCAAATGGGCCTGGCCGCCCTGCTGGCGGTGCGCTTCCATTGCAACCTGCCGCTTTCGGTAATGCTGGTGTGGATTTCCAACCCGGTCACCTATGTGCCGATCTTTTATTTCACCTACCGGGTGGGCGCCTGGATGACCGGGCTCACGCCCAGCTCCGACCACGCCATCAATGTCGCCTGGTTCGTGGAGCAGCTGGTGCCGTTGTGGATCGGCTCGCTGACCTGCGCGCTGATCGCCGGTCTGGCTTCCTATTTCACCGTCAAACTGTTCTGGCGGCTGGCGGTGGTGCGCAGTTGGAATCTTCGTGCCCGCCGCCGGCAGCGGCAGCAGTAACGCGCTGATCCCTACAGCCTAACGGCGACGGCGCCGCCGGCCTGTCAGCCAGCGGCGATAATCCGGGAAGGAAAAAACGGAAGGTGTTGTGCGCCGGCGGCTCAGGCCACCGGATGCAGCAGGCCGTCGTGCAGCTCGTGGCGGCTCTGGCAGCGGCCCGCGAAGTGATGATCGTGGGTAACCACCAGGAAAGCGGTGCCCAGGCGCTGGTTGAGCTCCAGCATCAGGTCCTGCACCTGGTCGGCGGTGCGCTCGTCCAGGTTACCGGTGGGCTCGTCGGCCATCACCAGCGCCGGGTCGGTCACCAGGGCGCGGGCGATCGCCACCCGCTGCCGCTCGCCGCCGCTCAGCTGCGCCGGCTTGTGCTCGGCGCGCGGCGCCAGGCCCACCTGATCCAGCAGTCGCTCGGCCCGTTGCGCGGCTTCCCCCGGCTTGAGGCCACGGATCAGCAACGGCATGGCCACGTTCTCCCGGGCGGTGAACTCCGGCAGCAGATGGTGGAACTGGTACACGAAACCCAGATCATGATTGCGCAGCCGGCCCAGCGCCCGGTCATTGAGACCGGCCAGAGGCTGGCCGCCGATCCGCACGGTGCCCTCGCTGGGCACGTCCAGCCCGCCCAGCAGGTTGAGCAGCGTGGATTTGCCCGACCCGGAGGTGCCGATAATGGCGGCGATGTCGCCCCGGCGGACGGTCAGCTCCACGCCGTTGAGCACCTGCAGCTCGCCACGGCCTTCCGGGTAGCGCTTGACCAGCCCGCGGGCCTCCAGCACCGACTCCTGATGTTCACCGTTACTCATAGCGCAGGGCCTCCGCGGGTCGCACCCGGCTGGCACGCCAGGATGGATACAGCGTGGCCGAGAAGCTGATCAGCATGGCGATGCCGACAATCACGGTGACGTCGCTCCATTTCAGCTGCGACGGCAGATAGTTGACGAAGTAGGCATCGAACAGACGGGTGTTGAAGGTGGCTTCCACCCAGGCCGCCACCTCGCTCACATTGGTGGCCAGCAGCACGCCGAGCACGGTGCCCAGGAAGGTGCCGGCCAGGCCGATCACCGTGCCCTGAACCATGAAGATGCGCATGATGGTGCCCGGCGAGGCGCCCAGGGTGCGCAACACGGCGATGTTGCCGCGCTTCTCGGTGACCAGCATCACCTGGCTGGAAATAATATTGAACGCGGCCACGGCGACGATGAAGCTGAGCAGCAGCGTCATCATGCTCTTTTCCATCTTGATGGCCTGGAACAGGTTGCCGTGGCTGCGGGTCCAGTCGCTGGTGTAGTAGTCCGGCCCCAGCGCCTGCTGAAGTTGCCAGCCGATCTCCGGCGCGGCGAACAGATCGGTGAGGCGCAGATGAATGCCCTCGACGGTGCCGGGCTGGCGTTCCAGCCGGGCGGCGTCCTCGTTGGCCACATAGGCGTAAAGACTGTCCACCTCGGCCCGCGCCCGGAAACGGCCGACCACGGTGAAACGCTTGAAGCGCGGCATCACCCCGGCCGGGGACACGCTGGCCTCCGGCAACACCAGGGTGATCTTGTCGCCGGTTTCAGCGCCCAGCTTACGGGCCAGCGCGTAACCCAGCACGATACCGAACTCACCGGGCTGCAGATCCTGGAGGTCACCGTCCCACATCATCTCATCGACGATGGACACGTCCTTCTCCGCCTCCGGCTCGATGCCGTTGACCAGCACCCCGGCCACGTTGCCCTCGTAGGTGAGCATGCCCTCGAGCTTGATGAACGGCGCCGCCGCTTCCACGCCCGGGTAGTCACGCACCTGGTCGGCCAGCGCCTGCCAGTCGGTGACCGGCTCGCGGCCGTGCACGGACAAATGGGTGACCATCCCCAGAATGCGGGTCTGAAGTTCCCGGTCGAAGCCGTTCATCACCGACAGAACGGTGATCAGAACGGCGACACCGAGCATCAGCCCGAGCGCGGAGATCAGGGTGATCACGGAGATGAAACTATTGCGGGCCCGGGCGCCGGTGTAGCGCAGACCCACGAACAGGGCAAAGGGTCGAAACATGGCGCGCATTTAAGCACTAAAACGGCGGCCTGTGCCAGTCGCTTTGTGACGACTATCCGCGACCACACAACGGCGATTTGATTCAATCCCGGCACCACAAAAAATCGTCGACGCGGGCGGCGGCGCGGGCAAGGCTAAACACCGTTTTACTTGAACAGAGGTTCACGCTGTCCGTACTATCAGTACCGGCTTATCCAAGGGGGAAGAGGTAATGGGCAAGATATTCACGGCGTTGGCACTGGCGACCACGATGTACTGGCCGGCCACGGCGTTGGCCGCGTCGGACCAGGACATCCCCGGCCGCGGCCTGAGCAAGGCCGAGGTGCGCGCGCAATTCGGCGAACCCCGGCATACCCGGCCGTCGGTGGGTAAACCGCCGATCACGCGCTGGGACTATGACGGCTTCAGTGTCTATTTTGAAAACGACACCAGCCTGCACAGCGTGCGCGAAAAAGAACGCGCGCCGGCGGCCGAGCCGTCCCCAGCCGGCGACGCGCCGGGCGAAGCCTCGGAGGCGCATTCCACCCTGGAAGCGGAAGTGGGCATTTCTCCGGCCAACGGCGAGGAGCCGCCCACGGAAGAGGAAGAGCAGGAAACCAATATCGAGGTGGAGACCTTCGATCCGCCGCGCAATAAAGAGGAAGAGGACGACGAAGCCAGTTCCGAATCCGATTCCGCGCCGGGCAGCACCGCGGTGCGCGCCAAAGCGGAAAGCGCCGAGGAGCGTGCAGAGAAGGATTCCGACGAACGTGCCGAAGAGGACGCCGACGACGACACCCGGGAGCGCACCGATGACGGCGCCTCGGACGACGCCGCCGAAGGCGATAAAGCAAGCGACGGACGTTTCCGCTTCGATCCGGCCACCGGCCGCATCGTCGTGGACGACCCCCGGGAAGACCAGGACAGTGACTGATCACCGCCACACCGAGCGCCGCCTGTTACCGGAGTGGCACCCCCAATGGGGCATCCTGCTGGCCTGGCCCGACGAGCACACCGACTGGGCCGGCCGGCTGTCCCCGGCACGCGACACCTATCTTGCCCTGATCAAGGCGCTGCTCGACCACGAAGCGGTGCTGCTGGTATGCCGCGACAGTGAAGCGGCGGAGACCGCCCGGACACTGATCGACGACAGCGGCGCCGACAGCCGCCGGCTGCGCATCCGCATCGCCGACTACAACGATACCTGGGCACGGGATTTCGGCCCCATCGCCGTGCAGGAAAACGGCGCGCCGGTGCTGCTGGATTTCCGTTTCACCGGCTGGGGCGGCAAATTCGAAGCGGCCCTCGACGACCGGCTCAACCGCGCCCTGCCCTGGCGCGTGACCCTGCATACGCAGGACCTGGTCCTGGAAGGCGGTGCCATCGACACCGACGGCCACGGCCATCTGCTCACCACCCGCGCCTGTCTGCGCAACCCCAACCGCAACCCGGCACTGGACGAGGCGACGCTGGAAAGCCGGCTGCGGGAATCCCTGGGCGTGGACACCATCTGGTGGCTCGACCACGGCCACCTGGAAGGCGACGACACCGACGCCCATGTGGACACCCTGGCGCGCTTCGTGAACGCCACCACCCTCGCCTATGTGCACTGCGACGACCCCGACGACAGCCATTACCCGGCGCTCTCCGCGATGGCCGCGCAACTGCGCGAGCTGGCCGACCGCGAAGGGCTCGACCTGGTGCCGCTGCCCATGGCCCGCGCCCAGTACAGCGACGACGGCGAGCGGCTGCCGGCCACCTACGCCAACTTCCTGATCACCAACCGCAAGATCCTGGTGCCGCTGTACGATTGCGACACCGATGACGCCGCCCTGAAGGCCTTCGCCGCCGTAGCCGGCGAGCGCCAGGTGCAGGGCATCCCCTGCCGACCGCTGATCGAACAGGGCGGCAGCCTGCATTGCATCACCATGCAACTGCCCGAGGGCGTGCTGGCCTGAGCCGGAAACTGCTATCCTTTTCACAACGCCCACTTTCCAACACCGCACCGGAAGAGACACCCACATGCGCGTTGCCGTGATACAGCAACAGAACACCGCCGACCTGGACGCCAACCTGGCCCGTTCCATGGACAAGATCCGCGAGGCCGCGGCCCAGGGGGCCCAGCTGGTGATGCTCCAGGAGCTGCACCGCAGCCTCTATTTCTGCCAGAGCGAAGACACCGCCATGTTCGATCTGGCGGAAACGGTGCCCGGCCCCAGCACCGACGCGCTGGGCGCGCTGGCCCGGGAACTGCAGGTGGTGATCGTCGCCAGCTTGTTCGAAAAGCGCGCCACCGGCCTCTACCACAACACCGCCGTGGTGCTGGAAAGCGACGGCCATCTGGCCGGCCTGTACCGCAAGATGCACATCCCCGACGACCCGGGCTTCTACGAGAAGTTTTATTTCACCCCCGGCGACGCCACCTTCAACGCCGGCCATTCCGGGTTCACGCCGATTCGCACCAGCGTCGGCAAGCTCGGGCTGCTGGTGTGCTGGGATCAGTGGTACCCGGAAGCGGCGCGCCTGATGGCGCTGGCCGGCGCCGATCTGCTGCTCTACCCCACCGCCATCGGCTGGGACCGCAGCGACGAGCCGGAAGAGCAGAACCGCCAGCTGGACGCCTGGATCACCGTGCAGCGCGCCCACGCGGTGGCCAACGGCCTGCCGGTGCTGGTCGCCAACCGCACCGGCTTCGAACCCGGCCCGGATGGCGCCGGCGGCATCGACTTCTGGGGCAACAGTTTTGTGTGCGGCCCACAGGGGGAATACCTGGCCCGCGCCGACCGGGACCAGGAACAGACGCTGGTGGTCGACCTGGACATGGCGCGCTCTGAAGAGGTCCGCCGCATCTGGCCTTACCTGCGCGACCGGCGCGTGGATGCCTACCAGGACCTCACCAAGCGCTACCGGGACTGACTAGGGCAGCAGTGTCCAGGCCAGATACAGCATGATCAGCACCTGCGCCACGAACAGAGTAGCGCGAACCAGCACCAGCGGCAGACTGGTGCCGATCAAATGCGCCGCGCTTTGCCCCAGACGACAAAAAATGAAGGCGCCGGCCAGTCCGTCCACCACCGCACTTTGTCCGGTGGCCGCGGCGGTTAGCACCAGGGCCGCGAACAGCGGCAGGTTTTCCAGACAGTTCAAATGGGCGCCTTTGGCACGTATCAGGAAAGCGGGGTCGTCAACCGGTTGGTTGCGCTCCCAGTGATTGGCCTTCTTGTTCCCCAGAAAAATCTGCGGCACCCGATAGCCAGCGTAGGTCATCGCCAGCAATAAACTCAGAATCACGAAGATCAGCAAAGCCGTAAAACCAGTCATTTTATTTCCCTTATCGCAGAGGCAAAGGCGGTCTGGGAGACCACGAGTATCTCAGAATGACACAGCGAAAATGAAAATGACGTTACCGAATGTAGTTCGGTGTCAGGCGCGCTTCTTTTCGATCCAGTAGAGGAACAGGTCCCCCCGCTGGCGCTGCTCCAGAAGCGTGTGGCCGAGAAACTGGCAAAACTTGGGAATATCCCGTTCCGTGGAGGGGTCGGTGGCGCGCACTTCCAACACATCGCCGGCGGCCATGTCGCGCACCTTGCCGTGCAGCAGCATCACCGGTTCCGGACAAACCAGGCCGGTGGCGTCGAGATGATGTTCAGCGTGCGGCGTATCAGTCATGGCAAAAAGGTCAGCCCAGTCGTTGCGGCGGCGGGCGCCAGAAAAGGGCCGCTATTATAACCAAGCCGCCAAGGCCCGCCGCAAGCAGGAAATGGCCGGCGTAGCCCAGCGCCGAAGCGCTGAAACCGCTGCCCAGCGTGAAAAGCCCCACCGCCATCAGGTACACCGATGCCTGCAGGGTGTAATCGCCACCCTCCCGGTCACGGCGGCAGTAGTCCATCATCACCACGAACAGGGCCACCGTGGAGAGGCCGTCCGCGAACTGCTCGAACAGCGCCACCGGCCAGATCCAGCCGGCCGCGCCGGCGGCCACCGCCCACCAGCCGACGAACGCCAGCGCCTGCAGCAAACCAAAGCCGATCAGCGCCGCCTTGCGGCTCAGCCACAGCATCAGCAGGCCGGCCAGCGCCGCCGCCAGTAACCCGGTCAGCGAGGCCGCCAGGTCCAACCGGCCGATGGCCGCCTGGCTCCAGCCCTCATCCACCAGAAACGGCTTGATCATCCGCGTGCCGAAGCCGTCACCGATCTTGTAGCCAAGCAGAATCACCACCCACAGCAGCAGGCCGGGCCGCTGCCAGAACCCCTGCCACTGGCGCCACCACCAGTGGCGCGATGTCCGTTCCGCCGGCGTCGGTATCGAAGGCGACGCCTCCAGGGGCTCGCGGAACAACGCCACCGGTATCAGCAATAACGCCACCGTGGCCGCCAGCAACCAGAGGCTGGCGCGCCAGCCGATCCAGTCGTTGGCCATCAGCAACAGGGCGCCGCTGAGAATCAGCCCGACCTTGTAGCCCAGCACCTGGACGCTGTTACCGGGCCCGCGCCATTCAGGACGCAGCAACCGCACGGCGAGGCCGTCGGCGGCGATATCCTGGGTGGCGCTGGCGGTGTTCAGCAGCAGCAACAGCAGTAACAGCAGCGGAAAGGCGTCGGCGAACCAGACCGCCCGCTCGGTGAAGGACAGCAGCAGCAGAATCAGCACCACCAGCGCCTGGCAGCCGATCACCCAGCGTTTGCGGTGGCCGGGGCGGCCCCGGCCGAGCCGGTCCACCCAGGGCGCCCACAGAAATTTCAGCGCCCAGGGCGCGGCGGCCAGGCCCAGCAGACCGATCCACTCCCGGGACAGGCCGCTCTCGCGGGCCAGGGACGGCACCGCCTTGGCCAGCAGGCCGGCGGGCAGGCCCTGCAGGAAATACAGCACCGCCAGGGTGCCCAGCAGCACCGGCAGCGCCGGCCGCCGCGCTTCAGGCATCGCGGCAGTCCACCCAGACGGTGATTTCCTCGCGGTCGTGATAGAGGTGCGCGGCCTGGATGCGGGCATCGGGGTACTGCCGCGACAGCCCCTCCTGGAGGCGCTCCAGCAAGGTGGCGGTCTCCCGGTAGCGGCGCGCCATCGGCAGCTTGAGATTGAACAAGGCGGTGCGGGCCCAGCCCTGCTGCAGCCACTTCTGCATCAGCGCCAGGGTGCGCGCCGGCTTGTCCACCACATCGCAGACCACCAGATCCACCGGCCGCTCCGGGCGCCAGGTGAAGGCGTCGCCGGCCACATGGCGCACCGGGTACTCGTCCATCAGGCGCGCGTCCAGCCGGCCATGGTCGACGCCGGTGACCTTGATGCCCAGCCGCGCCAGATGCCAGCTCCAGCCGCCGGGCGCCGCGCCCAGGTCCACGGCGGTGTGCAGACCCGGCGGCCGGCCCCGCCCGCAAAAACGCAGCAGCGCCTCTTCCAGCTTGAGCGCCGAACGGCTGGGCGCTTCCGGCGACAGCCGCAGGCGCATCAGGCCGCTCTCCGGCAACGGCAGCTCCGCCGGGCTGACACCGATCAGACCGTTGCGGGAGTCGTCGAAAAACAGATGCAAACGCTGCCGGGCATTGTTGCGCAGCAGGCCGTCCTTACGCAGCCGGGGCTCCAGCGCTTTGCGGAAGCCGCGCAGAAAACGGGCCAGCTCGCGGCCGTCATTGCTGTCCGCGTGCTCCAGATAGAGCTCGCTGAACGGCCCCAGCGCCCGTAGTGACGGCCACAGGGCGCCGATGCGATCGGTGTCCGGCAGGTCCTCAAAGCGATCCGGGCAGGGATACAGGCTGCGCGCGAACACCAGCCCGGTATCCAGCAACGACATCACGCTGCCCTGCTGGCTGTGCCAAAGCACATAGCCCTTGTTCTTGTCCGCGCGCGGGTAACCGGCCACGCCCATATCGGCGGCACGCTCGGTGAACTCCGCGGCCAGATCCGACTCGAACCCCGGCCGGCACAACGCCAGAAAAGTTTCCATAAAACGACAACTAGTGGTGAAGAGTTAATAGTTAACAGTGAATAGCGAAAAACCCGGCTTCGGAGCCGCCCGCTGTTAACTATTAACTATTAACTATTAACTGACCGTTGTTTTCGTCACTTGACGAAAACAACGGTCTTGTTTCCGTCCACGATCACCCGGTCTTCCAGGTGCCAGCGCACCGCGCGCAGCATCACCTGGCGCTCCACGTCCTGGCCCAGGCCGCGCAGCTCGGCCGCCGAATGGCGGTGCGACACGCGCTGCACGTTCTGTTCGATGATCGGCCCCTGGTCCAGGTCCTCGGTGACGTAGTGGCTGGTGGCGCCGATCAGTTTCACGCCCCGGTCGTGGGCCTGCTGATAGGGGTTGGCACCGACGAAGGCGGGCAAGAAAGAGTGGTGAATATTGATGATGCGGTGCGGGTGCCGGGCCACGAAGGTGGGGCTGAGAATCTGCATGTAGCGGGCCAGTACGATCACGTCCACTTGCCCTTCCAACAGCTCCAATGCCTGCGCTTCCGCCTCTTCCTTATTGTCCCGGGTGACCGGAATGTGGTGGTAGGGAATGCCGAAACGCTCCACTTCGCCGCGCAGGTCGTCGTGGTTGCTGATCACCATCGGAATCACCGCCGGCAGATCGCCCCGCGACACCCGCCACAACAGGTCCATGATCACGTGGTCATGGCGGGACACCAGCACCGCCATGCGCTTTTTATCAGCGGCGTAACTGATGTGCCACTGCATCCCGTAGCGGTTGGCGACGCGGTTGCGGAAGTTGTTCTCCAGCGCTTCGTGGCTGCAATCCAGCCCCGGGGTCTGGAATTCCAGGCGCAGAAAGAAAGTACCGTCCTGATGATCGCTGGAGTGCTGATCCAGGTCGGTAATGTTGGCGCCGTGGTTGTACAGAAACGTGGACACCGCGCTGATGATGCCGGGCTGGTCCGGGCAGGTCACCAGCAGGCGGGCGGTGGCCGCGTCCTCGGGTTTGTCAGCGGGGTTCATGAATGTCTCCGTGTGGATTGCCGAAATGGTCGCGCCGGTAGGCGGACGGGGTCTGACCGGTCCACTTCTTGAACGCCCTATGGAAAGAACTGGCCTCGCTGAAACCCATCAGCAGGGCGATTTCGTCGATGCTCAGTTCCGGTTTGGAAAGGTAATACACCGAAGCGTCCTTGCGGATCGAATCCTTGATTTCCTGATAGCTGGTGTTGCCTTCCTTGAGACGGCGACGCAGGGTCTGCGGCGTCATGCCGAGCTTTTCGCAGATCTCGCCGAAGTCGGGAAAATGGTTGCCGTACTCATTGGAGATGATCGCGCGGATCTGGGCCGGCAGCCCCACGTTGTGTACGTTGCCGTCGAACAACTGAGCCAGCGAGTCGCGCAGGAACTTGGACAGCGACAGCTCGTTCTGCACCAGCGGCAGGTCGAGAAAATGCGCCGGGAACACCACCTGGTTGACGTCGCTGTTGTAGTGCGTCGGGCAGTCGAACATAAAGCGGTATTCGTCGTCCTCGCGCACCGGCTCGTAGTCCAGGTACACCGCCTGCGGCTCCACCGCCTTGCCCACCAGCCAGCTCATAAAACGCAGCGACAGGAACAGCATCGCCTCGATGATCACATCGCGGAAATCCAGCCGGCGGTCCACGCGCACCATCAGAGCGGCCTGGTCGCCGTCACGCAGCAGCCGGCTGTCCACGCTCAGGTCAAACAAACTGTAGAAACGGATCCCCCGGTCCACCGCCGCTTCCAGGTTGGGGCAGTTGACCACCGCGTGGGCCATCATCGAAAACGTGCCGGGCTTGGACTTGCGGCCCTGCCCGAAGCCCAGGAACTCATCCTGGGTCTGCTCCATGACCAGCAACATCAAACGGATAAAGGTATCGCGCTCGATGCGCGCGTCCGGATCCTCCAGCACGCGCCGCTCGATACCGCACTGGTCAAGCAGCGCCGGAATGCTCACGCCACCGCGGGCGGCGCCCTGCAGCACCTTCACCACCCGCTGTACGTTGATTGTTCTTCGCTGAATCATTGGCCATCCTGAAACGTCACGTGCCCTGCCCCCATCGGACAAGCGCCCCATGATAAATACTTTTGACCCGGGCTTCATCGCCCGGCGCTACCCTGTGTAGCTCAACCCATCGCGCAAGGACCGCCACCATGGCCGCACCCCGCCTGATACTGATTCTCGGCGACCAGCTCAGCCCCCATCTCAGCAGCCTGGCCGAAGGCGACCCGGCCCGCGACCGGGTGGTAATGGCGGAGGTGGCCGGCGAGTGCGACTACGTGCCCCACCACCGCAAGAAGATCGCGTTCCTGTTCGCCGCCATGCGCCATTTCGCCGATCGCCTGCGCCAGGACGGCTGGCGGGTGGACTACTATACCCTGGACCAGGACCATCAGGACCTCACCGATGCTGTGCTGGCCAGCCGCCGCGACAGCGGCGCCCGCCAACTGCTGGTCACCGCCCCCGGCGAATGGCGGCTGCTCGAGGCGATGAAGCGCCAGTGGCCGCAGAAGCTCGGGTGCACGGTGCGCATCCTGGATGACCGGCGCTTCCTGTGCACCACCGAGGCCTTCCGGGACTGGGCCGAGGGCCGCAAGCAGCCGCGCATGGAATACTTCTACCGCACCATGCGCCGCGCCACCGGCCTGCTGATGGACGCCGACGGCCAGCCGCTGGGCGGACGCTGGAACTTCGACAAGGAAAACCGCAAACGCTTCGACGGCGAAGCGCCGCCCCCCGGCCCCAAGCGCTTCACCCCGGACGCCACCACCCGGGAAGTGCTGGAGCTGGTGGAAGCCCGCTTCCCCGACCGCTTCGGCGACCTGCAACCCTTCTGGTTCGCGGTCACCGAAGAACAGGCCCAGGAATCCCTGAGCCACTTTCTGGACCACGCCCTGCCCCACTTCGGCGACTATCAGGACGCCATGGACAGCGGCGACGACTTTCTCTTCCACAGCGTGCTCAGCCAGTACATCAACGCCGGCCTGCTCGACCCCCTGGCGGTGTGCGAGGCCGCCGAGCAGCGCTATCTGCAAGACAAGGCGCCGCTCAACGCGGTGGAAGGCTTTATCCGCCAGATACTGGGCTGGCGCGAATACGTGCGCGGCCTGTACTGGCTGCTGATGCCCGGCTACCTGGAAGAAAACCGGCTGGCCAGCCACCGCGACCTGCCCTGGTTCTACTGGAGCGGCGAGACCCGCATGCGCTGTGTGTCCGAAGCGGTGCGCGCCACCCGCGAGCACGCCTACGCCCATCACATCCAAAGGCTGATGGTCACCGGCAACCTGGCCCTGCTGCTGGGCGTGGAGGTAAAGCAGATCCACGAATGGTACCTGGCGGTCTACGCCGACGCCTACGAATGGGTGGAGCTGCCCAACACCCTGGGCATGGTGATGCACGCCGACGGCGGCTACCTGGGCTCCAAGCCCTACGCCGCCAGCGGCAAGTACATCCAGCGCATGTCCGACTACTGCGGCGACTGCCCCTACAAGGTGAGCAGCGCCGAGGAGGACAACAGCTGCCCGTTCAACAGCCTCTACTGGCATTTCATCCACCGCCACCGGCGGCGCTTCGAGAAGCACCCGCGCATGAGCATGATCTACAAAGCCTGGGGCCGCATGGCCGAGAGCAAGCGGGACGCGATCCTGGCCCGCGCCGAAACCCTGCTCGAGGATCCCGAACACCTTTAGGCAGCCTTGTGGGAGCGGGCCCCGCCCGCGAAAGGGCGCGAAGCTCCCGACAAAGGTTGCCACGCAGGATTCCAGAGACTTTTTCTCTCCAGAGAGCCCGCACCGGGATCGGTTGTGCCCGTCCAGGACACGCCACGAGTACGTCCCTGTAGGAGTCTGAGCGTCCGCCATTATTTTCACGCGTTGGTACATTTATGCTGACGGTAGGGATGGTGCTTGCGTTTTTTATCAGTCAATTGGTAGGCGTCTATATCGCTGGCAAGCTG